>JAYVOT010000777.1:0-4344 GCA_043757795.1 Chthonomonadaceae bacterium
CCCGGATATTTCCTCAAGAGGGGCCAGGCGGACACATACATCGAGTATCCCGCGTTGTATTCGCGCTCCACTTTCTGAGTGACAGGGACGATCAGATAGCCGGCAAGGTACTCGTTTTGCGCCTTGCAAGCCCCTGCAACCAGCGTCAAAGAGAGCGACCCTAGAGCCAGAGGAGCGGTAGTTTTACTGAGCGAGCGTTTCAGATTGAGCGGGTGAATCATATACGAGGTCTCCTTTGCGGAATGCGGAATTCTCCGGGCGGAGCGGAGAAGTCGTATGGATGGGTGTTGAAAACACCAGGCAAACGAATTGGCGTCCTGCGGACGCGGGAAAGGCTGAAGGCGTTTTTATTCACTGCATCGTTGTCAACAGTCACGACGGGCAGAGCTTTTTCGCTAAAGCGCCTTCGGCGGGAAGCCCTTCGGGACATAATCCAACCCGCAACTCTGGGAATCGTCACATCGGGCAGAGCCGCTTTGCAAATTTGTGCCAGGTGTTTTCATTTCAATACCCGACTAAGCGTAGAGCGCTTCCAAACCCCCACAGCCCAAACCCTGAATCTCACGAACCGTGTGTTTTCATTTCAATACCCGGACATTCCGTCCTACGGAGTGCGTAACATGAGTTAGTTATTGACACTATTGTTCCCTTCTTTGCCAATATCCTTCACGTTCTTCGGCGGACTGTTTGTCGTAGCCGGAATATTGTAGAGTCCAATGCCATTTCACGACGCCCTGCGGGTCAATACGGTGCATAAATCACCGCATTACTTTTCGTTGCGGCGGGCGCGCCGCTCCACGCTAAAGGAGGGCTGATGCCGTTCCAGTCGCATGTAATTTTGATGGACAGCGCTTTGAAAATTAGGCAGGAATACGGGGGTTCAGTGTCGAATAATTGCGGCATGATGCGGAAAATGGTCCGAATGATCGAGACGGAGTCCGGCAGGATCGTCGCTGCGCGAATGGAGAGAGCGGATACGCTCTGGAAGCAGACGATAGGGCTACTTGGCAGAGGCGCTCTCGAAGCGGATTCCGGGCTTTGGCTGGAGCCGTGCAACAGCGTGCATACGTTCGGAATGCGATTCCCCATTGACGTGCTGTTTCTAAATCGAAAGGGAGTCGCGCTCAAAACCGCGCATCGAATCGTTCCCTGGCGAATTGCAGGACTGTTCTTTCAGGCGCGCATTGTAGTCGAATTGCCCTCTGGAATCCTGGAAGCTCAAAATATCGTGGAAGGTCATCGCTACTTTTTAGAGTAATCGAACCATTCAATACAGATTGGATCACAAAAAACCGAATATAAGACGATATTTCGCGAGAGGATATTTGTAGGGATGTTCACAAATTTTCAAAATGAACCGGTAGTCAATTTTTCCGACGAGGGTCCTCGTCGTCGCATGACGGATATGCTTGCCAGGGTCGCCGGCGAGATAGGGCGCACTTATCCGCTTGTCATCAATTCTCAGCGGATAGAGACCGGACATCGCACGGCGAGCCGAAACCCGGCGAAGCTGTCGCAAGTCATCGGCAATGTCTGCGACGCCCCGGTCGAGATGGCGGATCGCGCCGTTTCGGCGGCGACGGACGCCTTCGCCTACTGGTCGCGAGTGCCTGTCGAGATGCGCTCCCGCTATTTGCTGAAAGCCTCCGCCATTCTTCGGCGTCGAAGCTACGAATTCGCAGCCTGGATCGTGATGGAATCGAGCAAAAACTGGTACGAAGCCTACTCGGACGTGGCGGAGGCGGTCGATTTCATGGAGTTCTATGCCCGCGAAGCGATCCGCTGTCAGGAGGCTCCCGGAACCACTGCCTGGCCCGGCGAATCCAATGAGAATACGCTCCTCCCGCTTGGAGTCGGCGCGATCATCGCACCCTGGAATTTCCCGCTCGCGATACTGGTGGGCATGACCTGCGCGGCGGTCGTCACCGGCAACACCGTGGTGATGAAGCCGGCGGAACAGACTCCCGTCGTCGCGGCGAAATTTTTGGAGTTGCTGGAGTCGGCGAGCTTCCCCGCGGGCGTCGTCAACCTGATTTTCGGTCCCGGCGAGGTGATCGGGGACGCGCTTGTGACGCATCCGGGCGTGCGATTCATCTGCTTTACGGGCAGCAAAGAGGTCGGGCTGCAGATCAATCATCGAGCGGCGGAACCGAACCCGAATCAGCGATGGATCAAAAAAGTGATTCTTGAGATGGGCGGGAAGAACGCGATCGTGGTGGATGACGACGTGAACCTCGAAATCGCCGCCTCGGAAGTGATCGTCTCGGCGTTCGGCTTTCAGGGGCAGAAGTGCTCCGCTTGTTCCCGCCTCATCGTGCTCGAAAAAGCTTACGACGCGCTGCTCGCGAAGATCATCGAGCGGGCGGCAAAGCTGACTGTGGGCGATCCCATTAATTTCAGCAACTACATGGGCGCCGTCATCGACGACGCGGCGTATAAGAAGATCACGCAGTACATCGCAGTGGGACGCAATGAGGGACGGCTGGCGCTAGGCGGCAACGACTCGGCGGATACGAACGACGGGGGCTACTTCATTCATCCGACGATCTTTGCGGATGTCGCGCCGACGGCGAGAATCGCGCAGGAGGAGATCTTCGGTCCAGTGCTCTCGGTGATGAAAGCATCGAACTTCGAAGAGGCGATGCACATGGCGAACAGCACGAACTTCGGCTTGACGGGCGCAGTTTACTCCAACAATCGGGCGCACCTTGAAATGGCGCGACAGGAGTTCTTCGTCGGCAACCTCTACCTGAACCGAAAATGCACGGGCGCGCTAGTCGATGTGCAACCCTTCGGCGGCTTCAACCTGAGCGGCACGAACAGCAAGGCAGGCGGACGGGACTATCTGCGGCTCTTCCTGCAGACGAAGTCCATCTCCGAGCGATGGTAGGTCTGAAAGTTTCTGTTTGAACCATGAAGCCCATGATCAATGAATTAGCATGATTTTCAAGGCGGGAGCGATGCTCTCGCATTAAGATCATGTCAATCTCTTAATCATGGGTGTCTTGCTTCAAACAGGAAGGGCGAATCTCACGCCCTAACAATTATATTAAATCATTCAATCCATTTAATGAAGGTTCGAAGCAGTTTGATGTTCTATTTTGGCGTAGCGGGCAAAAAGACGAGTCTGCAACTCCACTCCCTCTCATTTTGCATGTCCCACAGGGTGGTCAGCGCTCGAACAAGTTTCCCGAAGTCGTTGTTCGGAACTGTCTTTTCGTCCACGAAGATCAGTCCGCCGAAGGGAGTCCCTTCCTCGAAGAGGAATGCTAATTCGGAGAGTATTTGCGTGTCATAAGTAACGAGAGTCAGCTCTTCTTCGTTGGCAGCCTCAATAAGGATTTCGTCCGGGACGCTGAGATACTCGCCCACACGCCATTGATGGACGCTTTGAATGCGAATGTTAGGCCTCTTTTGTCGGATTTGTTTCGCGACGACCGGCGAGATATTTTCGTCCAGAAGGAGTGAAAGCGCCATCGGTCAGGTATTCGCTTCCGAAAAAACCTCTGCAGGAGCCTCGAAAATCTCCATCTGCGGCAACAGTCGTTTCAGGGTTTCGGGCGTGATTGCATCGTAGTCCGCGATCTGATCGTCGATTTCCGGGGAGTACGCCTGGTAGTAGTTGAACGCCGCCTGCACCCATGCGCGTGGCCGATTGGGCCAGTATTCGCAGACTTTGTCGATGTCCATTTCGTAGGATTTCGCGACTTTGATCACCCAGTAGACCGGAAGACGCGAGTTCTTCATGTAGGCGACGCGCCCTTCGCGGGTGTCTCGAAATTCGATGAAGGCGTACTCGGTCTGTCTCAGCCACTCCTCCAATGCGAGCGAAATAGTTTCATTGACGCTTCGCTGTCTCTTGCGCGCGTACAGCTTGACTCGTTCCGCCGTCACTTCCGGCAGTCTCGTGCTCATTAGTTGCGTCATAAAAGCGTTCCCCTCTCAATCCTGTATCGGGAAGTATACTTTGTATCCGGGTGTTTGTAAAGGGAAGTTAGACTGCTTGTCTTGTTTTGAATCTTGGTTAAGGAGTCGCCCAACAATTATTGCACTGGAATTTAGGTGAGTTTGATCTCAAAAATGAGCAGAACTCAGTGCATTAATTTATGCGCGTATCCTAAACGAATCAAGTGATAGACTATGAGGAGATTTCCCAATTTGACGGTTCCGCCCGATGATTGGAAAAGGTGAATCTCACGCCTTAACAATCATATTAAATTATTTAATACTGTTAATCAGGGTTCAAACTAAGGAGTCGCCCAACAATTATCGAATTGTTTTCATCGCACATTTGATCTCAAAAATGCTGAAAACTCAGCGCACTTATTGTTGGGCGTTGCCTAA
>JAYVOT010000778.1:0-4341 GCA_043757795.1 Chthonomonadaceae bacterium
GCTGACAGTTCCGGGCGCTCAAGTGGAGACGGAAAAGGAAACGTGAACATCACTTCCCAATCCCACAGGCTCGTCCCCGGAACCTCTCACGCGATCAACGGCACGACGACGGGGTTGGAAGAAGGCGTGAACAAACTATTCAAAGCATCCGACAAGCAGACGCATCAGGGAGCGGTTCTATCGCCTGCTTCCGGAAATGCCGGCTCAGGATCTTCAAGATAATCGCACCCAGGGAGTTATACTCAGGATGAAATCCACAAAAATACTAATTGCAACGGCGATGGCCCTCTCGCCAACGCTCTGTCTCGCACAAGGCGCTGTCCGAAAAGCTTCAACTTCGCCGACAGTCTCTCATTCCTCGCGCTTCCGGTTGCGATTTTCCAATACGGACGTATCGGACGTTTTGCAAGCGCTTAGCCTGAAAACGAGAGCCAATATCGTCTTTCCGTCCCAACTCAAGAAGCAGATTTCGGTTGATTTCAGCGCCGCCAACACGGAAGACGCGCTTCGATTCATCACGGCGGCTTCGGGATTGACCTATCGACTCATCGGGAAGACTTTCGTAGTGGCACAACCCTCCGAACTGAGGCTCGCCCTTGAACCTTTTGGGGAGCGAGTTAAAATAGCGCTGATTTCGATCAAACCGGCTGATGCCGCTAAAATGCTAGAAGACGCAATACCCGGCATCAGCGCAAGACCCCTGATCAATCAAGTACTCGTTATCGGAGGACGTGAGGATCTGGCTCAAGCTCAAAATATCATCGCTGACGCGGACAAAGGCACGCATGTCGATCCGGTCGTGACGGTCGTCATTCCCATCAAAAATGCGATCTCAAGTCAAGTCGTCTCAGTATTGAGGGCGATCTATGAGAATTTGAAAGTGGACGGGGTGGGACCGGTAGGACAACCGGGCGGAGCGGTGGGGGTCTCAGGAACCACAGCGTTGATCTTAAAGGTTGAAGAAACGGTGCGCGGTCTGGACATCCAGAAAGTCGTGAACGATCCTACCCGGAGCTACAAGGTCTACAACATTCGGCACAGCAGCGCCCCGGTATTGATTGAATTTCTGAAAGAAGCTATGCCAGGCATTGCGGTAGTGCAAGGCCCGGAGACCTACGACCCGCCATCTGCGGCCTTTAAACCTCTCAGCGGAGCCTCTCTCAGCGCATCAGGCGCGACAGCAGCCGGCGGCGGAGGCGGCGGCTCAAAAGCGTCATCCGATGCAAGCGGGGGCAGCACTTCCACCAATCTCGTCAAGGGCGAAAGAGTGAAGATGCTGGTTCTGCACGGAATTGATTCCGAGTTGAGAGCGGCTGAAAACCTACTGACGCAAGTGGACATTCCGCCACAGCAACTGTTGGTCGATGTGAAACTCATAGACACTTCTCCGCAGAACGCCGAACAGATAGGGACGCAATGGTCTTTCAACCCTTTGAATTTCTTTGAAACGCCTCCCGGGGGTATTGTGTCAATAATTCCCCCAGCAACCGGAACCACAAGACCTAACGGACTTGGGCAGGTCAGCAGGTTGCCGTGGTCATTCGGAGCTAGTCTCAGCGCAATGGTTTCAAGAAAAGAGGCGAAGATACTCGCGGATCCAAGCATCAGAATGATCGACAACTCGGACGCGAACATCTTCATCGGAGACACGGTTCGAACGAAGATCTCCTCGGTGGGCAACCTCGGAACCACTATTCAGGTTTTTGAATTTCCAATCGGAATCCTGCTTCTTGTTCATCCGAGAGTGAACAGCGACGGCAGAATTACGATGCGGATTCACCCGGTCATCAGCACGATCACCTCGATTTCGAATGACGGAGTTCCGCAAACGAGTTCGCGGGAAGCGGAAACGACTGTCATGATGAAAGATGGAGAGACGGTAATGATAGGAGGACTCATTCGCGACGAATTCACAAAATCCGTCACCGAAATTCCTTTGCTTGCCAAACTTCCCATCATCGGGAACTTGTTCAGATATAAATCTAAGGATCGACGCAAGAGCGAGATTCTCGTCTTCATTACGCCCCACATCGTCAAGTATGACGAAGTTCCCGCAGTCGTTCCCGTCTTCGAGCCGGAAGGCAAAGAGGCGAAGAAAGGGAAAAAATCCGAATGAAAATGAATATGACGATCAAACCGGAAGACAAGCCGAAGATGATGGGGCTTGGAGTGGCGATTGTCGGAGTGTTGGCATACCTCCTTATCACGTTCATCCCGAAAATGGCGGGCGAAAAGCCGCCGGAAACAGCCGTTCCCAATGCGACGCAGGCGTCGGTTGCCGGCGGAACTCCCGTACCGGCAACAGGAGCCGACTCTGTGATGAATGATCTGGAATCCGATATCATTCCTCCTCAACCTAAGATCGACATTTTCCAACCGCCGAGAGGAAGCGCGAAAGCCCCTGATAAAAACTCTATGCCCGGATTTCAAACAGGCTCTCAACCGCCGATGAATAATACCATGACCGACTCGCATTTGCCGGGCATGGGGGGGACTATCACGCAACCTTCGCCCTCTGCTCCGGGAACGATGACGATCCCGGTTCCCGTCCCTGGTCCTCCCATTCTCCTCTCAGGAGTGATGGTGGGCGCGGGCGGCAGTCCGCTAGCGATAATCTCACTGAATGGGATAACATATTATCGACGCATGGGAGAATCTATCGGAAATCTGAGGATTCACAACATTCAGGAAGCGGGAATAGTGGTGGAAGAGGGCACGAAACTAATCCCGATTCTGGTAGGTCACACTTTGCCGAATGTCAACGCCACTGTCATTACAGTCACCTCCCGCGCTGTCGACACTCCCGAAGCTCTGACGAAAGCGATGACCGAACAGGACAAGGGTCACAGTCCGGAAGCTCTGCATAAAATTGATGCAACGCATAAAACGGATGAAAACCATAAATCATACATTGGCAACAAAGGTGAAAAGGTTTATGCGCCCTATGAAATCAAAATGTAGATTGCAACTTTCCGCTTTCTGACCCTGGGAATGCGTTTAAAGCGCGGATGTCTTCAGGAAGGCGTTTTCATGTTTTGCTGAATGAGGTCGAAGTGAAATGAGCCGAGCGCTGTCAGCGCTCGGCTCATTTCACTTGTAATTATTCCGAGGATAGGTTCACAATAACCGGGCAGCGACGCCGCCTTCGGCGTCGCTCATTTTTGTTTGCCGGGCGCTTTCAGCGACCGGAACTTTGGGTTGTTTCATTCTTACATGCGCAAAAGAGTTTACACTTCTTCCTAAAGATTTTTCAACAAGAACTGTCTCCTCTCCGACGTAATTGCAAATGCGACTAAACGCAAAAAATCTTGGTCGAAAATATTTTGTTTATTTTTAAGGATGGAAATTCATTTACATGGGCGGAATTCCGTTTTGACCACAAGCAGTCCGTCCGCCATTAGAACTTCTCCTTGAAGATAGGTAAGGATATCGTAAATCGTTAAGAATTCTTGCAAAGCTTGAACTCCCTGCTTCAGAGCCTTCTGGAAAAGAATGCTTGCTCCTTTCGGGAGTTAATTTAGTAGTTTCCCGGCTTCAGTCATTCCATATTTGTCGCCCCCTGTCAGCTAGGTTGATTGTGAGTATTTGTTTGAGCCGAATGTAACTCAAGTGAATCAAGTACAAATCAAAACTGATTCTAAACACATAGAAATTAAAACGCGCCTCTTTTAAAAGTTTTTAGTTTGATCTTGTCGCCGGGTATGATGTATCCATAGACCGAACTTAGGGCAATTCCGGAGGGTTTTACATGAGCCTCTACGTAGAAATATTGATGCGCACGGATATGAACAGCCTGTGGGAGCGAACTCAAAATCCAGTTCTCCATTCTCAATGGGATTTAAGATTTAGCTCTATTGAGTATCTCCCGCGTCACGATGAGAGCGAACCTCAAAAATTTCTTTATTCGAAGAAAATCGGCTTCGGGATGACTATTCGAGGTGAAGGCGAGACAGTAGGAAGTCGTGAAGATGAGAAGGGGCGTAGGTCTTCCGCGCTCAAATTTTCATCGGATGACAGTCATTCACTTATTCAGTCAGGCTCCGGTTACTGGCAATACGTCTCCACGCCCGAAGGGATAAGGTTCCTTACTGAATACGACTACCAGACTCGTTTTGGATCAGCTGGAAGACTCTTCGACAGAAAAGTATTTCGACCTCTGATAGGTTGGGCGACTGCCTGGAGTTTCGACCGACTTCGGCTCTGGTTGGAGAAGGGAATCGACCCGGTTCTCTCACTGGAAAGGAGCGCAGTTCACTGCGCCGTCCGGTTGACTCTGGCTTTCATTTGGATCTATCAGGGGGTATTCCCAAAATTGCTGTTTCGCGACTCTGGCGAACTTTC
>JAYVOT010000779.1:0-4336 GCA_043757795.1 Chthonomonadaceae bacterium
ACGGGAATCGCCGTCTTCCGGTTTGAAGACGGCTGTTTTGCGGATGTGCTGAATTCAAGCGTGACTCATGCAGGGGAAAACACGACGGAGATTTATGGAGACAGAGGAGTCATCGTCCAGAATCACGGCGACGCGCCCTCTTGCGGAGTCAAGCCGCCTCATCCAATCGGGCTAAAGCTCTATCAGAGCGACAAAGCCGGGCTTGGTTGGCAGATACTCGATATTCCCATTCCAGCAAGCCACGGGGACAGAATCGCAGGAGTCGCGCGCCCTTTCATTGACGCGTTGAAAGCGGGCATTCCGATGTGCAGCGCGGAGGACGGAAGAGTCGGGGTAGAGATGTCTTTAGCCTGCTACCGCTCCTCAGAGTCCGGCACGCGAGTTTCATTTCCGTTCGAGGAGTAGGGTTAAGGGCGTTTAATGTCGCCGATCAACAAGAGGCGTTCGCCAGGTTTGACGAATTTTTTCTGTCGAGCTGCAAGCTCTTTTCCGGCAGGAGTGGAATAGAAAGCGATGTCTTTCGTCAACTCCTGCCGGGCGAAAAGATCGCGATGCAGTTTTTGCTCGCGCAAATCGTTTTCTGCCGCTAATTTCGAGGCTTTGTCCCATTCGCGCTTCACGCACACTCCGAAGTAGGATCCCATCAAGCAAATTAGACCAAAAAAGACGCCCAAAAAGGCGTATTTCAACCAACTTGGAAACTCGAATTTTGAAGTCTGTTTTCTTGATGCCATGAATGCCGTTCTCAGTCTCAATTCCAGGTCTTCCCGCTTTACTGCATGACGTACGCAGTTTGCGGGAAGACCTGGAATAGGGATTATTTCAGATTGTAGAATGCGCTTCGCCCTGCGTATTCCGAGGTGTCTCCAAGCTCCTCTTCAATGCGAAGGAGTTGGTTGTACTTCGCCACTCGATCCGTTCTATTCGGAGCGCCGGTCTTCATCTGTCCAGCGTTGGTCGCTACGACGATATCGGCGATGGTGGTGTCTTCCGTCTCTCCGGAACGATGCGATACGACTGCGGAATATCCGGCGCGTTTCGCCATTTCGATCGCTTCAAAAGTCTCCGTGAGCGTGCCGATTTGATTGACTTTTATGAGGATGGAGTTGGCAGTGCGCTCTTTGATCCCTCTTTCGAGGCGCGTCGTATTCGTGACGAAAAGATCATCCCCGACCAGTTGAACGTGTCCGCCAATTCTCTCCGTGAGCAAATGCCATGTCTCCCAGTCATCTTCGGAGCATCCGTCTTCGATCGAGAGGATGGGATATTTATCGACCCACTTCGCGTAGAAATCGACCATTTCAGCGCCGGTTAGAACTCGCCCTTCGCCCTTCAAATGGTATTTGCCGTCTTCATAAAGTTCCGTTGCGGCGCAATCCAGCGCGAGGTAAACATCTTCTCCCGCCTTGTATCCGGCTATTCCGATCGCTTCGATGATGAGTTCCAACGCCTCTTCATTCGTCTTCAGGTTAGGGGCGAAGCCGCCCTCGTCGCCGTATCCGGTAGCAAGCCCTCTCCCGATCAAAACTTTTCGAAGGGCGTGAAAAATCTCCGACCCCATTCGCAATCCTTCTCGAAATGAGGAGGCTCCGACGGGCATGACCATAAACTCTTGCAGATCGACGTTGCTGTCCGCATGCTTGCCGCCGTTTAGAATATTCATCATCGGCACGGGCAACGTGTAGGCGTTCACTCCGCCGAGGTATTGGTAGAGCGGAAGACCGAGGGCTGACGAGGCAGCTTTCGCCACTGCCATCGAGACTCCCAGGATCGCGTTTGCGCCGAGGTTTCCCTTATTGATCGTGCCGTCAAGTTCGATCATTCGCATATCTATGGCGCGTTGCGTCGTCGCGTCCATGTCTACGATCTCCTGCGCGATGATGTCGTTGACGTTATCGACGGCAGTCAGAACTCCTTTGCCCAGGTATCGCTTCTTGTCTCCATCGCGCAACTCTACGGCTTCATGCGCTCCGGTGGAAGCTCCGGAAGGAACAGCTGCGCGTCCGATGGTTCCATCTTCCAGAATGACGTCCACTTCGAGCGTCGGCGTTCCGCGCGAGTCGAGTATCTCTCTTGCGATCACGTCGTCAATAATCAAACTCATAATATCGTATCCTTCAACCTGCAAAATTTGTCGTCAATAAGCGTGCGACTCTGTCGTACGCCCTGCTATGCGCCTGAACTTGCCCTATGGCGTTCAATCAACTCGGGCTAGCCTGTTTTTATCATCCGCCGACATTATGACACAAGAGGTTCGCTTGTGTAAATGTCTTTTTGCGGACGAGGCGAAAGGAAAGCGGACCGTATTTTGCTAGAACTTGGATTAAGGAGTTTCGACTTCCTCGATATTGAACAGTTTGATCGCGTTGTCATTGAGAATTCGCCTTTTGTCGTTCGGAAGCAGGTCCGAATCTTCGAGAAGTCCTAAAGAGGCGGCAGGGTCAATTTGAGGCATTCCCGTTCCGAACAGAATTCGGTGTGAACCGATTACCTCGATCGCGGAGGCGATTTTTATTCGATCAAGGGGACCGGAAGTCTCCAGAAAAATATTGACAGACTGATGAGCGGCAGCGATGGCAGTTCTCCATTCGTGCCCTCCCATACCCAGAAAGACGAATTTATGCATATTATAGGTCTTCGCGAGTTCAAGACCGGCTTCGACGCAGTACGCATTCGGGGTGAGAATGAAGATCGGTTTCTGATAGCGCCGACAAGCGTTCAGCACGTCGTCGGCGACGATCGGCTGCAACGGGGCCTGCCCGTCCGTCGAGGTCAGCATCGTCCCGATGAATCTCCTGTTTCCCAGCAAGTCTTTGATCGCTTGCACGGAGGCGTCCACACGATTCAAATGCGCGACAAGGATGCCGTATAATCCCGGACTTTGCTCTATCATCGCCTTCAAAATGCGGTTGCCTGAAAGCGGATCCGCCTGCGCGGCGCGAACGGACATGACGGCGGTTCTTTCGATCCCGCGCGATTGCATCAACTGCGTTATTTGCGACGCGTGCTGATTGATTCCTGGCAGAACGAAGCCCTCCAGATAGGCGTGCGTATCAAAAACGGACATGGCGTATCTCCTACGTGCAAGAGGTTTTTAAGCGAGGATTCTTCGAGCATTGGCTCCGAGAATATTTCTTCGCGAGGCGTCGTCAAGTCCGACGTACTGAAGGGAGTAGAGAACGCTCGCAATTGGTTGCGAGGGGGCGCCAGTGCCGAAGAGGACTCTTTCCGAACCGACTGCATCGACCACTGCCTGAATGCAACCGGGAGCGAGAAGCCGGGAAATTTCGATGTGCCAATTTTGAAAAGTTCGCAGAGCGATGAGTACCTCCGCCAGGTTGTTTGAGTCGACTCCGCTCAAAATGACGGGGGAGGAGATCCCTTTCAGAGCCGCCATCAGGTCTGTAATCACTCCGGATTTGCCGATGTCGATCATTACCGGAAGGTTGAGCGAGACAAGGTTTTGAACCAGCGAATGGAAAGGGGCGAAACGGATTTGCCAGCCCTGCGTCTCCGGGAAGAACCGAATCAGTTTGAATCCCTCCTGTTTCAGCCTCTGTAAGGGAACGACGTCTCCCAAAAAAAGGATCGGATTGAGGGTAGCGACGGGAATGAGTTCTTTGTGCTCGCTGCAAGCTGCGCGGGTCGCCGCGTTGCCGACGCCTGGATCGAGCAACATTCCCAGTGTGGAGAGCGTGCAGGCGGAACCTACGCGCCTTCTTTGCATGAGTTCGAGCAGGTTGTCCACCGAGAGATCGGCGCTCGCGACCGGAAGGGGTCCGAAAAAAGTGTTGATGTCTACGATGTCGTCCATAGTGGCTCCAATTGACGGATATTTGCTAATATTGTCGGTCAAACACGAATGTTTTCTTCTACAAACGGGTCGAAATATCCTTCCCGAATTGAGCGACGGGAGTTTAGCGTAGGGAGTTAAAATCATTGCAGACTTCAGGAGAGTGGCGCGTGTCGGCGGATCGCATGGAGATTCCGTTCAAACTCCGAATAAAAAAAACTCTCAATCCTCATGCTGAATGAGAAAATCGAGAGGCTTTCTTGTTAGAGTCAATTTGGAAGGAAGAACTTCGACAGCCGACTACTTATACTCTTCCGGCAATTGACTCAGGTTCGTGCAGATCGTGGAGCCGTCCGGGTAAGTGTCAGTCCACATTTTGCCGGTGCAGGTCGCGGCGAACTTCAACCGCTTGACATGCAGGTCGGAGAAGAGAAAAGTGATCTGTCCGTTGTGAGATTGATAAGGACCGAGACCGCGCTGATCGGCGCGGAACCCGACAATCCAGGTTCCGATATCGGGATAGGGAGCGCGAGATTCCGTCAG
>JAYVOT010000780.1:0-4334 GCA_043757795.1 Chthonomonadaceae bacterium
CGTTCAGGATTCACTAATCGGAAAGAGCGATGCAAGATTTACTGTAACGTTTCGGGTTTACCCGGCAAAAAAACTCACTTGATACCAGGAAAATCCGACCCGGAAAAGCAGTCTCTTTTTTTAGAGAGCTACGAAGAGACAAAAGCGACAAATGACGGCTCCGATCCGATCCGATCCTTTTCTCGGATGCTGTCCATTTTCTTCATAATGTTCACCAGAGTTGCTACTGGTCTCCAAAAGGTCAGCGCCCTGCTTTCAAGGCGAGTACGGAGAGAAGCCGCTACAACCTGCTTGGCGGATACTCCTCTCCGAGGGGTCAATATGTCGGCGTGAAAACGGAAGACACAGTAAACGCTCAAACAGTCTTGGAATGGATTGATGCGATCAAAGCCGCTTTCCCTGAGGCTCAAAAGATAACCGTCTATGTTGACAACACTCGCTACTTCCATGCCAAGTTGGTGACCGCTCCTCTGATAGGCAAGCGCGTGCGGTTTATTTCCCTTCCTCTCTACTCGCCGAATTTGAATTTGATCGAGCGTTTGCGGAAGTTCCGTAAGAAGAAGGTTTTGAGCATCTACTACAACACGTTCAAGGAATTCATGAAAGCGGTCGATGATTTGTTCAGTGACTTGCTACTTTATAAGGAAGGGCTAGCAACTTTGATGGAAGGCAAATTTGAAAAAAACAACTGCCGTTATAGCTGCAACTTCCCTTCAATAATGAGCTGTGCGAAGGTGAGAAGCAGCAAAGGGATGCGTTATCAGGGAGGTATCTCAACTACCTTCCTACAAAAGCGTAGACATTTCGTGAGTGTCGATTTACTTTGGAAGCTTAACCGCTTTCCTGTGCGACTCCTTCTCCTTTTATCGGCTCAATATTGAGGGGAAAGATTTCAATTTCAGCATTATGCATGAACTAAAGACGTCGAAAAGCAATTTAGCATTAAGAATAGTTCTTTGGATTTAAGCTCTCAATCCTCTGATCTTCACAACGCGACGAGTTAGGCATTTTTTGTGCGCTTTGAAGCTTTTGCGAAACCGCCTGAAAAAAAATAAGACAATTCGAATAGTTACTTAGTGCAACGCCCCGCTGATCAGCAATGTTGCGCGGGGCTTTGTTGACAAATAAGTCGGTTCCTTTTTCGACAGAGAGGCATGGAGTCGCCAAAAGTGGAGTACAATTAGATTAACTATTTTCGACAAGGCGATGAAGAGTCATGCGGTTTCATAAATTGTCACTTCCAATAAGTTGTTGCATTGTCGCTTCCTTCTCACATGTTGCCTTTTCTCAGCCCCCCCCAAAACCCTTGTTGCATGAAGTTCTTGAACACAAGTCTCTCACCGAGGTATCTTCAAATCAGCCCCCTAAAAGTTCTCAAGACACTCAGGCGGAACCTTCAAGCTTCAAAACGCAGTCCAACAAGAAAAATCATGAGTCGCATCGGTTCCCGAATATAGCTGTTGCGGGCGTCTTTGATCTTTGGACGGGAACCGCTTTCGGCGAGGCTCTTGGCGGAAGTTTTCCAAACAAGAACTCCAAAACTCCGCCGGGCAGAGATTTTGGCGGCCCTTCGACTGAAGTTTTTAAGCTTCGAAGGGGCAACATAAATTTAAAAGGCGAATTGACAAAAGAGTTAGACTATCGAGTTCAATTCAACGTGGCAAAATTCGGCACTGAATCCGGCAGCGCTCTACAAGAGATCTGGTTGGGTTACCGCTTCTCCCCGGAGTTCAAAGCGGAGTTCGGCAGACAGAAAACGGGCTTGACTGAAGAGGGCAGTCGCTCCTCAAAAGAGTTGTTGACGATAGCTCGATCTCTGATGAACGAGAGCTTGCCCGCAAAATCCGGACGAGTCGGAAACGGAAGAGCGACCGGTCTAGTCTTTCGATATCAGACCGGGCGCATTAAAAGTTTCATTGGGTTGTGGGACGGAAACGGGGAAAATCAGAGCCTTCTCGCCAACAATCACCTCAATTTCCTCAACGCCGGAGTCTATTTGAAGACGCTCCGGCGCTTCACTTTCGGAGTTTGGGGCGGTAGAAAGATTTCAAATGAGGGAGCGAAAGAGGTACGAGACCGATTTGGAGGCACGATGCTCTTTGAATCCGGACCTCATGTTTTCGAGATCGAGGGAGCATACGCAAGGGATTTCGGTAAGGTTGCCGGTAGGAACGTCAACGCCGGTTCCATCGCGATAGGCTTCTATATCCTTTATGCGCATCGGCTCTCAAAACAGTGGCAACTCGTAGCTCGATACGATGTTTGGGATCCTGCTCAACATGATCTTGGAGATACTTTGACCGAAATAGGGGTACTTGTGCCGCAGTCGGATCACAAACTCAAAGAGTACACTTTCGGCGTGAACTACGTTGCTACCGAACATATCAAATTACAACTCAATTACATTCGCGAGGACCCGGAGGTCAACGGATACATCTATTTCGGTAAACCTAGAACCGTTTTGCTCTCGAATGTGAAGTTCACTTTTTGAAGAATATTTACTTGAAGAATTGTGAACGAATTACAGTATTTATCATTGATTACCAATTATGCGCGTAATAACCTACAACACACATGGCGGTATAGGAACGGACGGCAAACGACGTGTCAAAAGGATCGCTGAAACGCTCACCCCGTTTGCAGCGGATGTTATCTGCTTTCAAGAGCAGTATCAATTTCCATATCCTTCTGAAAAGAGCGATCAGCCTAAGTTGACGGCGAGGCTTCTCCACCGAAATCATGTGTTTCAGAGGAACCTCAACTATCTGTTGGCAGGATACGGAAACTCAATCGCGTTCAAAGCCGCACTGGCTTCGCAAGCGAGACATTCCTTGCCGAGTTTGAAAGAGCAACGCGGCGCATTGGAGATCAAACTTCGCGATGTAGGCGGACTTAGAAATCTTACTGTTTTCTGCACGCATTGGGGACTTGGGGCAGGGGAGCGGAAGCATCAGGCGGTGGCTCTCGCTGAGCTTATCAACGCGGCAAAATCCCCTGTCATCGTCTGCGGCGATTTAAACGAAGGTTCGGACGGCGAAGCGATTCGACTTTTGATGGCGAAAACCGGACTATTGGACGCGGGATCGGAATCCGACTTGAACACGTTTCCCGTTCACGACCCTAATGTCCGCATCGACTACCTCTTGCACTCCCCTATTCTCCGGGCGGTGCGGGTGCAAGTCATTGAAAGCTCCGCCTCGGATCACATGCCCCTAATGGCCGATTTTGAACTTGTTTGAAAGAGAATTTCATAATACGAGATAAGGGAGAAATGAATGATTTCGCCGCTTTTGAAGACAGATATCTCCGGACTTCCTCGCTTCGCGACTGGAAAAGTGCGGGACGTGTATGATCTGGGTGAGACCCTTCTGATCGTTGCAACCGACCGTATTTCGGCTTTTGACGTGATTATGCCCAATGGAATTCCACACAAAGGGCGCATATTGACTCAACTTTCGCGCTTCTGGTTTCGACAACTCCGAACTATCGTTCCAACGCACTATATCACGGTAGAAACGGATTTCATTTTGAAAAAGATTGTTGAAGCGGGAGGCGTATGCACTCCCGCAATGAGCCACACTCTGGCGGGAAGGGCGATGCTCGGGGTTAAGGCGCAAGCGTTTCCTATCGAGTGCGTGGTTCGAGGCTATCTCGCCGGCTCGCTCTGGAAGGAGTATGTCGACGCGGGCGGCAAAACGAAAGGCGTGACTTTGCACGGGCATTCGCTTCCTTCGGGACTTCTCGAATCCGCCAGGCTCCCGCAACCTATCTTTACTCCTGCCACGAAGGCCGAAAGCGGGCACGATGAGAATATCAGTGAAGCGGATGTTGCGAAACTCGTTGGGGCGCAGACGGCGGCGGAGTTGGCGCGAATAAGCCTCGCACTCTATACGCGCGCCTCCGAAATCGCTTTGAAAGAGGGGATTATCGTTGCCGACACGAAGTTCGAGTTCGGCTTTCACGGCGGGGCGATTACTCTTATTGACGAGGCCCTGACTCCGGACTCTTCCCGATTTTGGGACGCGGCGATCTATCAACCCGGAAAAAGTCAAGCTTCTTACGACAAGCAGTTCGTTCGCGATTGGCTAGAAACGACGGATTGGAAAAAAACTCCCCCCGCCCCTGAATTGCCTTCAGAGGTGGTCGCTCGCACTTCGGAGAAGTATCTTGAAGCGTATCGGCGTATCACCGGCGAAAGCTTGCAAAAGTAGATTATGCTCGTACTATCCCATTTTCAAGCGAAAAAAATGCTTGATGCCAAAAAATCAAGCGTGTCGGAGTTGACTGTGACGCTTGACCTGCATCGAACGGAAAGCGTCGTTTCTCTGACGGAG
>JAYVOT010000781.1:0-4334 GCA_043757795.1 Chthonomonadaceae bacterium
CCTTTGTGGAACGTATGCGTTTCCGGTTTCTCTCTCCAAGTGTTGGTCAGGCAACCGAAAACAACGTGAGAATATTTTCTTTCGCGTGCATCAAACTCATATTTCGGCACAGCGCAAAGCAATGAATCATCCGGTATTTGCAAAACGATAGCGGGCGAGTGGGTGTTGATTATGACCTGACGCAGAGGATTGTCCCTCCCTAATGGCTCTTCAGCGTCCATCGCGATCTCTTGCAAGAGTTCCAGAATGGCGGGAATCCTAGCCGGGTGAATCCCGTTTTCCGGTTCCTCAAGGCATATCAGCCCTCCCATTTCAGAGTCCAACTTGATAACGGTTAGCGCAAAAAACCTCAACGTGCCGTCTGAAAGAGATCGAGCTGGGAACACGCTTCCATCTTTCGCAGTGATTTGGAGGGTTAGCGTCTGACGTTTCTCATCGCGATCTACCCGCACTCTTTTCACGTCTCCCAATAAATCTTGAAGGCGATTGGCTGCCTGTGCATAAATTCTATTCGCCGATTCTTCTTTCGTCTCTTCTTTTCCTCTTTGAGCGGGATCATGAGCTAATCGGTAAAGAGTTGCAGCCAGATGAGACCCATCGCTTCCCAATGTTGATTGCGCAAGGAATTTATCCGGCTCCCTCATAGCGGCAGGCTCCAGTTGGATCAACTTCCAAGATTGCATCTCTTGTCTGGCAAGCATAGCAGTAGGGTACTCGGAAGTTGTCATCGTGGATAACAGTGTGCGCGGGAGAGTGGAGGCTCGTCGTTTTAGCGGTCTTCCATGACTTTGGTCTTGTCGCACTTGAATGACAATCTCTTCACGATCAGGCAACGTTTCAATAAATTTGACTGTTCGTCTACCGTGCACTACGCTTTTTAGCCATTTAATATTGTTGTCAAATAGAATGTGCGCTTCCGCATCTTCTATCTTAATATAGGACAACTCTTCGCTTTTGATTTGCAAAGGATTAGAGATATTTTGCGCATTCTCATCCAGGTAGATAAGGGTAAGGGAGTATCTAAGGAAGGTAGTGCTTGCTTTCGCTCTTTGTCCTAGTTCGTCCACGCCTTCAGCAGGGATAATCATCTCCGCTTCAAAAGACATTTCGGAAGCAAAATCATCGCCTACTTGATGAAATAAACTGCGTATGTCCCCACTATTCCCTTCGAAGTTGCGCACGGAATAAGCCGACTCCAACAGTGAGTTTTGCGTGAGCGCGCTCAAAAACCTGATCGCGTCGAAAAGATTGGACTTTCCAACTCCATTCGCTCCCGCGATACAGGTGAAGGGTCCAAAGCGGATATCCGCATCGACGAGATTTTTGAAGCCCTTAACTTTAAGTCTAGTCAGCATACTTCTTCCTAACGCTCCAAACTCCGGGCTATTCCGCTCAATTTTGAAACTGCAAAATCATGCTCTCAGAACAGTCTTATTTCACGCATACCAACGCCAAAAACTTTGAGCGACATTTCAGCTTCTCTATTAAAAACTAGTTGGTGTTTGCTATCGTTCTTGAGGCTATTGTAACATGAGGAGGGAGGAGAGTCAAGATGCGGGGGCGATGGTTTCCGGCGAAGTTAAAGAGATGCTATTGCAGGATTGATCGTGTAAAATCCGCAACTTTTCGTTTCTTGCCGGTGTCACTGTTTTTCTTGCATGTGAGTCACTTTTACCCTCATTTTCACTTCGCACAAATTTCGCTTGACAAAGTTGACGGGCAGAAGCTAGAATAGAAGCTACTCCGATTCTAAGACGTAGCGAAGCAAAAGTCATAAATAGTCGCAAAACGAAGACTTTTCGTGCAAGCAGGATGCTGAAAGATGCGCTGCTGAAATGAAAAAACCCACCTCTTGTGAAAAAATGACCCAGTGACGCACCTTCTTGAGCTTCGGCGTGTCCCAGTTCGGAAAATCCCTCCTGACACAGACTACTCTCTGTCGCTCCGGGTTCCCGAATTGATGAAATAGACAACGCACTTCGCTGCAAATCGTTTGACACGGTTGGCGACAGTCAATTTTGACTGTCTTCTTCTCATATCTACGATGCATCGTGTCGGAAACTATTCGTCCGTGTCATTTTCCGTTAAATGCGGAGACACGCAAAGACACATCGCAACTTAGATTGAAAAGCGTCCCGAAACTTAAGAGTCGAGAGCGCATCGCGTTGCGTTTCTGAAAACAGTCCTGTGAAAATCAGGTTTAGCTCCCTGCGGCAATCAATTCTATGCCCGGGGGATAGCCCGGAGACCCAACTGCCCGAAACAAAATCTTTCGGACGGTGAATAGTTGAAGACGAGATTAGAACCCACAAACACAAGCATTTTAGATAAAGCAATAGTCAATCCAACTCTCCTCCGTCGCATTAGTCAGACCTCCGTTTCGTCTGATGCGGTGCGATACGCCGTTCGTGCGGCGCAGCGATATCTTGTCGAGCAACAACATCCCGAAGGTTATTGGGTGGCGGAGCTAGAAGGCGACACGATTCTTGAGAGCGAGTACATTCTGTTGCTTCAGTTCCTCGGTTTTCGCGACGCTGAAAAATTCAAGAAACTCACGACTTACATTCGAAGCAAACAGCACAAAGAAGGGCACTGGTCCATTTATGCGGGCGGTCCTCCCGATGTCAGCGCGTCTGTAAAAGCCTATTTCGCGTGCAAGCTTGCCGGCTTCAAAAGCGATGAACCCTTTATGCGCCGCGCCCGGCGGGCTATTCTGGCTCAAGGAGGAGTCACCCGTTGCAACACCTTCACCAAGCTGTACCTGGCGATGTTCGGTCAATACGATTGGCGCGGAGTTCCGACTATTCCGCCTGAAGCGTTGCTTCTGCCTCACTGGTTTTATTTCAATATTTACAATATGTCTTCATGGTCTCGCGCAATTCTTGTGCCGCTTGCGATCATGAACGCCTCCAAACCTAGCAAGACAATCCCGGAAAACGCGCACATAGACGAACTATACGAGGGTGGCAAATCTCGCAAAAAATCCGCTTTGCAATGGGACAAAACCCCGCTCACCTGGCGAAACGTTTTTCTGGTCGTCGATAAAGTCCTCAAACTTTATGACGCTACTCCTTTCAAACCTTTCCGAAAACTAGCGATGGAACGCTCTCTCGCGTGGCTTTTAGAAAGGGAAGAGAACAGCGGCGGATTAGGCGCAATCTTCCCCGCGATGACTCATGCCGTGATGGCATACAAATGCATGGGACTGCCGGACAGCCATCCCGCGATCCGAAAAGAGCTGAAAGAGCTTGCCGCTTTTGAGATTGAAGAGGGCGACACGCTTAGACTGCAACCCTGCGTCTCGCCTGTTTGGGATACGGCGCTCGTCTTAAATGCGATGGCGGACAGCGGATACCCGGTGGATTCGAAAGAGATGCGAAAAAGCGCGGAATGGCTCCTGACCAAGCAGACCACCAGAAAAGGCGATTGGGCGATCAAATGTCCGAATGTCGAACCCGGCGGTTGGTACTTCGAGATGGAGAACGAATACTATCCGGATGTCGATGACACGATCATGGTGCTGATGGGACTCTACAAAGCCTATTGCCCGAGCGGCGAGCATTGGACGGAAGCTCCGGAACACGCCCGAAACGCCATGCGTAAAGGTCTCGACTGGGTCTTCGCCATGCAGAATCGAGATGGCGGATGGGGCAGTTTCGATAAAGACAACGATAAAATTCTATTTCAATACGTTCCCTATGCGGATCATAACGCGATGCTCGATCCCTCCTCCGCAGACATCACGGCGAGAACTTTGGAGATGTGCAGCTACTTCAGTATCGGCAAAAGCGACCCACGAGTAAGAAAGGCGCTGACCTATCTTTACAAAGAGCAGGAGGCGGACGGCTCCTGGTTCGGGAGATGGGGCGTCAACTATCTGTATGGAACCTGGCAGGTTTTGCGCGGACTGGCTCGAATCGGCGAAGACATGAGGCCCGAACGCATTCAAAAAGCGGTTAGGTGGTTGCAATCCGTTCAAAACGAAGACGGCGGCTGGGGAGAGACCTGCCAATCCTACGACTCCGAACATCCCAAAGGCGAAGGCCCAAGCACCCCCTCACAAACCGCCTGGGCGCTTATGGGTCTCTTAAATGCGGGAGATATTGATAGTCCCTCCGTTCAATTGGGAATGGAATACCTTCTGAATAATCAGGATTCCGAAGGAACCTGGCAAGAGGAATGGTTCACCGGGACAGGCTTTCCGCGAGTGTTCTACTTGCGTTACCACTACTACAAGCACTATTTCCCGCTCTGGGCGATGGCGCAGTATCACACGTTTACTGAAGGCGCGCCGCCGACAAGTCAGTTTGAAGAGATCGCGGCGGGAGGACGAT
>JAYVOT010000782.1:0-4328 GCA_043757795.1 Chthonomonadaceae bacterium
CACCTTGAGTATCGTGTGCGAAGCACACACGGCGGAACGCCACTAAGACCGTGACTTTAGTCATGGGACTCTAGTCATGACGCTCTGTCGTTTGCGTAAACCAGGCAAGAAATAACACTGTTCAATGGCGTTTCGCCGAGCGTCCTTCGGACACGATGAAAAATGCGCATCCGGCTCTCTCGCGTCCGAAGGACGCTCATTCATTTGCGGGAGTTTTCAACGCCCGACATCGCTCAGACGGCTTTGAAAGTTCAATACAAGCACTATTCGATTTGAACAAGTCAAAGCCCTTCTTTCATTCATAAACAATCCAGCAAAAATATCGTCGGACACGAAAAAAACGCCCCGACCCTCGGTTTGCACCGAGAATCGGGGCGGCGCCGGAGCGGAACTATTTGAAGAACACTCCGCTGAGCACGGCGTTGCTCGCATTGATATTCGTCATGCGTATTTTCACATGCCCCTGTAGGTTCCATACACGGTACTTGCCGGAATCGAAAGGAGTGAGATTTTGCGTGTCCAAAACTGCGTTCGTGACGCCGTCCAAAACCTCCAATTTGATATTTCTATTATTGTAGTCCCAATCCAGGGCATAGAGAGCGACCTGATGAGACTGTCCGTCCGTCAAGTTGATGTCCGCGACGAAGTTTTGATCGGCGTACCAACACGCGGCGATTCGATCCGTTCCCGTCAGTTTTTGCAAGGCGCGGAGGTCGGTCGTCGAACCGTTCCAGGTGTAGGCTTTCGCTCCGGACAACGTCAACTGCGCATAGGCGGGCAACGACGTCGCAAGCCCTTGAATGGAATATCCGTCCAGTCCGTACGCTGTTTTCCAGTTTCCCTGAGTAGTCGTATCCAGTTTGACGAAGGTTGCAGCGTTGGCGTTTGCGATAGGAGTGGCGGAGACTTCCGCAGAGTTGGCGCCCTCCCCCACTGCATTCACCGCTGAAACGACGTAGTAGTAGGTCGTTCCATTGGTCAAACCGGCGTCCGTGTAGGAAGCGCTCGTCTGCCCTGTTTTGATGACGGAGTAAGGTCCATTGTGAGCAGTTCCGCGCTTGACATTGTAGGCAGTAGCGCCTGCGACGCCTTGCCAGTTCAAAATGACCTGTGCGTTTCCGGGCGTAGCGGTTAAGCCGGTCGGGGCGACGGGAGCGGTCGGGGGTCCGGCGGTGTCGAAAAACAGCCCGCTGAAGACGCAGTTCGATGAGCCTACATTCGTCACTCGAAACTTCACATGACCTTTCACGCTCCAGACAAGATATTTGCCGGTGTCGTAGGGTGTGATCGTTCGAGTGTCGAGAACTGCGTTAGTCGCGCTGTCCAACGCTTCGAAAGTGGTGTTTCTACTGTTGTAGTCCCAGTCGAGGGCGTAGAGCGAGACCTGATGCGTCAACCCATCCGTCACATTGACATCGACTGTGAAGCTCGAAGACGAATATTGACAGGCGGCGATTCTGTCCGTGCCGGCCGCTTTTTGCAGGGCGCGAATATCCGTCGTCGAGCCGTTCCACGTATAAGCGTTTCCGCCTGCAACGACGACTTGGGCGTAGCTTGGAAGTAGGGTCGCGTCTCCCTGCAGGGCGTATCCGTCGTTGCCATAGATTGTTTTCCAGGTTCCCTGCGTCGTCGAGTCGAGCTTGACGAAGATAGCGGAGCTACCCGCCGCAGAGGGAGTCGCGGAGACCTGAGCGGAATTCGCTCCCTCTAAATTCGAGTTGACTGCGGAGACGACGTAGTAGTAGGTCGTCCCGTTCACTAACCCGGTGTCAATGCAGGAGGTCGCTGAAGAGCCGGACTTGATCGTCGCGTAGGGGCCGCCGCTCGTCGTGCTGCGCTTCACGTTGTAGGAGGAGGAGCCGGAAACCGCTTGCCAGTTCAACGTGATTTGCTTGTCCCCGGGCGTCGCCGTCAGTCCGGAGGGAGTTGCAGGAGTGAGAAGTCCGTAGACGCAGAGTTGATTGGAGAGGGTCGAGACGTAGACGCGCCCGTTCACCACCGTCGGAGGGCACCATTTCGCCCACTTCCCGAAATCGTCGCGAGCAAGATTTTGTTGGCTGTTCCAGAGTTCCGTTCCAAGATTTGAGGCGTCGAAAGCGCGAATGATTCCCGGAACCTGTTGGTGCACGGCATCTCCCAGAGGAAGCGTCGACCAGAGGATTCCAGTTCCCGCGACAGAGCCGTTGGCGCTAATCGACATTCCCGGTCCGTTCGCGTAGCCCGGAACGACTGAGATCGTACTCTTATCAACGGGGGTCGTCTGAAACAGGGAGCCGTTGAAAGACCACGCCTTGACGACGTCGTTCTCGCCCCAGACATACAACAGTCGTCCGCGAGTCGGGCTGTTGTAGTAGAGCATGGAGCTGTGGATATGCCCGCCGGAAGCCTGAAACCATTGTACTGTCTGATTGTCGTTTCCGGATTGCCACTTGCCCATGTTGTTCGTATCGAGAAGATAGACTTTTCCGTTTTTCGCTCCCGCCGCCAGTAGGGTCGTGCCGGGAAGCCCGATGGAGCTTGAGGAACTAAGATCGAAGTCGATGGAGTTCAAATAGTTGTAGTCGTAGGGAGTGAACCAGTCCAAAATTGAAAGGGTCGGGCTGAGTTTGACGACGCTCTCGCCGAAGTTGCGAACTCCGTCGTAGTCGCCGTTCCCGCCGACGTAGTAGAGGTTGTTGTTCGCATCCACCGCGAAGCCGTCGCCGGACATCCATATTCCCGCCATGTTGCCATAAGGCGTGTTGCAGTGAACGGCGGTCTGTTGGAGCGTGGTCGCGTTGTACGCCAGCACCCATCCATGATAAGGCGAGTAGTCTTCGTGTGACGAGAACCCGATGTAGAGGTTGTTTCCGACCAGCGTGAGGGCGGGGCGCTGATTTTGCTTGTCCGGTCTGAAAGCGACGGTGATTCCGCCATCAGCGTTGCCAGGTACGGAAGCGGAGATGTTGACCGGCGCTCCAAGTTTTTCCGCTCCCGTCAAAATATCGAGGGCGTGAAGTCGGAAGGACTGCACGTTGCCGATGTAGTTTTTTGAAACGACATAGAGCGTTTTAGAAGTCGGGTCGATGACCGGAGTCCCGACGATCCCGACCTCAATCGGCAAGTTCGGCGTGTTGATGACACTGCTTGGAACCGGAACTCCGAGGCTCGTTTTCCAGAGCGGATTCGCGTTGGCTCCAGTCGCGCTGTCCGCATCGAAGGCGTAGACGGTGTTGTGAATCGTCGCGAGGAAGAGGACGTTGTGAACGCTCCCGCCGATGGTCAGCCCGGGCACGTAGAGGGGTTGGGTGTACAGTTCGCCGTCGAGCGGGCGAGAGTACAGCTTCCCAAAACGATTGACATTAACATTGGAGACGTTGAGTGTCGTTTCTGAAAGGTTTTGCCCGGTGCGTTGAAGGTCGTTGTGACGGGTGAGAACGGAGACTTGCGCAAACGAGAGCGCGGATTGAACGAGCGCGAAGAGAGCGACGACGATCCAGAGACTTCCTCTTCTTTTGGGGGTGTCGCAAAACATGGGGATGGGTTCCTTTCGAACGGGCAGAACTAGAGACGTTGCAATAGAAATGCCGTTCGATATGGAATTGTGCATTTACGGAGAGGTGAGCGAACATGTGATATTAGCGGGAAGCCGGAAATTTGATAGTAAAAAGAAACTGCAACATCCTCGAAAGATGCTGCAGTTTCTTAGAGCGCATGCAGGATGAACGCCTGCCCGCCTGCTTTCAACCCCTGCCTACGAAGCGCGCCGCTTCCGGTGGCGTAGGAATGCAACACCGCTGACTAGCCCGGCGCCTAGCATGGCGAAGGTGCCGGGTTCGGGGACTGAGCTGGATGCGGGTGAAACCGAGTAACTGACCCCAGCCGTCTGTGAAGAGAAAACCGTCAGCGCCCTGTTGTTCGAGCCAACCAGATCGAGGACAAAAAGCGCATCGGCTCCTGTAGGATCGGAAGTTGAGACAAGAGTGGCTGTATTACTCGAATCTGTCAGGAAGAAAGAGAACTCATCGGGCGCGCCAGGTGAGGCGAAATTGCCAGTACTTGATAGTGTGAAGGAAATCGTGTTCTTGAACGTCAGACCTCGAAAAGACTCGGTGAATGCGCTGTCAGTCAGACTGAGCGAGGTAGGCAAAGAGCCAGTTGCGCTCCCCTGATTGGCGTTTCCGGCGCCAATCAGGGTTCCATTGGTCAGGAAATTAGAGATGGTGACCGTGTTATTTGCAGTGAGGTTATCTCCCGAAATGAAATCGAAAGCAAGCCCCCCGCCCTGTCCGAGGAGACCAGTGGTCGTGATGTTGACATTGTAGATCGCGACAGCTTTAGCGGGACTG
>JAYVOT010000783.1:0-4327 GCA_043757795.1 Chthonomonadaceae bacterium
CAGTCGTCAACGGTTCAGGCTTCGCGATTCGCGGTAGTCAGATCAAACCGATCTCTTTTCGAGGCGTCGACCCGGCTCGTGCAAACGGAATTATCGATCTCAAAGCAAAAATGAAGCGGGGTGAATACGATGTGTCAGGGCAAAACTGCGTTATCGGGATCGACCTCGCCCGCGATCTCGGCGTTGGGCTTAAAGACAAAATTCGCGTCCGTTCAAGCAAAAGCCGTGAACTGACCTTAAACATCTCTGGTATCTTCGACTCCGGAATTTCCGATGTCAATTTACGCTCGTTTTTCGTCTCTCTCAACAACGCGCAACACCTGCTCGATCTCGTCGGCTACATCAACGCCATTGAAACGAAAGTAACTGAGGTTTTCAAGGCGGATGAAATCGCAGACCGCCTCGCCGCCGGAACAGGCTTGAAAGGCAAATCCTGGTCTCGGCAAAACAAAGATTTCCTGGCGGCGCTTCAAGGACAGTCTTCGAGCAAGAGCATGATTCAGGTGTTCTCAATGGTCTCCGTAGCATTTGGAATCGCTTCCGTTTTGATCGTCACCGTCGTTCAAAAGTCACGCGAAATCGGGATTTTGAAGAGCATGGGGACTCGCACCCGCAGTATTCTGCTCATCTTCTTGTTGCAAGGGCTTTTCGTCGGGCTAATCGGGTCGATATTAGGCAGCTTGATGGGCGGGGGGCTGTGCCAACTGCTTGCTCAAATTCCCGGAAAAGGCAGCTTGGGGCGCCTCTTCCCGATTCACCTTTTGCCGGAGTATCTTGTGCAGGCAGTAGTTCTTTCAGTCGTGATGGGAATCATCGCCGGGGTCGCGCCTGCGCGTCGCGCAGCGAAACTTGATCCGGTGGAGGTCATTCGTTATGGGTGACGCCTCGAAGGTCAACGAGAAACCGAACCCGAAAGAGATCGTTCAACTACAAAACGTAGCAAGAGTCTATGGCACTGTGAATCTAACGCACGCCTTACGCGATGTCAGTTTCACAGTGGAGCAAGGAGAGTTCACTGCGATAGTGGGTCCTTCCGGTTCCGGCAAAAGCACGCTGTTGAACCTCATTGGCGCCTTGGATCGCCCTTCGAGCGGAATTGTGAGAATTGGGGGAGAGTCGCTTTCAGAGCTGGACGACTCCGGATTGGCGAGATTGCGACGACGTTATTTGGGATTCATTTTTCAGTTTCACTACCTGATGCCGGACTTTACGGCTCTTGAAAACGTACTCATGCCCTTCGCCCTCGATCACGGCTCTCCGACCTCTCAAGAGACGAAAGAGGCGAAGGAACTGCTTGAGCGGGTGGGGCTGAAAGACAGAATGAACAATCGCTCGACGGACTTATCGGGGGGGCAGCAACAGCGCGTCGCGATCGCTCGCGCCCTTTCCGGCAAGAAGCCGATCGTGCTGGCGGATGAACCGACAGGCAACCTGGATACTGAGAACAGTCTCGAAGCGTTTCGGCTGATGCGAGAGTTCAATGAGCGCGATAAAACGACTTTCCTACTCGTAACGCATGATCCGGGGTTGGCGGAACGAACGGATCGCATCATCTCGATTGTGGACGGCAGGGTCTATGAAGACAGAAAAGTCAACAAGCCTTCGCTACTATAGGTCAGAGTCTAAATACTTGCGAAATATGAGTGTTGTTTGAATTTGGGAGCGCCGAGTTGGAGTACATTGAGCTAAGAGAAAAATGTGAGTCGCAAATGCAAATCGAGTTCTGCAATGGGTGCGACTCGTGTTGGCTCAGGTGTACTGACGGAGTTCAGGCGGACAAGGCGGAGTGGGACGCCCTCCAAGCCTACCAATTTAGCCTCGACAGTTCAGAAGCCGAAGCGCTGAAGCAAGTTTTAAATCAAGATAAAACAGTTGATATGGGTGATGGAGTAAACATCACGATGTGCCGCTTCTTTGATATGAAATCCCGAAAATGCAGCGTCTATCCGGCAAGACCTCTTGTTTGCCGTCTGTTGGGGCACGTTGAGTGGATGCCCTGCCCAATTGAAAAAATCGAATCCGTCATTATTACTTCCGACGCCCTCGCTTTAGTGGGAGCCTATTCAAATCGCCGACGCAGAACTTTTGCTGAATGGAAGGGAGAGGAAGGGGCTTGCGCGAACATGCCCTAAGCGCTCCGCGCCGCCCCCAATTTGGAAGTCTTGCGGGTTCAGGGTGCAAAAATCGATAGTCTCGCTGTAGAATTGAGCATTAAATTACCCTGATCTAAGCTTTCGGACAAAATACAAATGCGCCTTCGGCACTCAGGCGTCTTGAAGAGCCTTGGGTTTTAATGCAGGGTAGTATTAGTCTCGGCGCTCTCGCGCAAACCTCCCTAACTCCTTACTCCCCTTTCATCCCCTCCCATTCAAGCCAAGCGTCCGTCATGCTTTCCCATTTTTGTTCGTCATGCAAATTATGTTGGAGGCGAAAGAAGATGGCGTAGCGAATGTTGGAGGAGACGTTCGGGGCTACGCTGTGTCCGAGCAAATAATGAGCGATGACGATGTCTCCGGCTTTTCCCATGATCTGGGTTGGCTCTCCGATGTCGATAGCTGGCATTCCGGCGAGCAAGGCATCTGCGCCATGCTCTTTGAAGTGGTTCTCATATTTGAGGTGACTGCCGGGCCAGACAGTAAAATTTCCTGCATTCGCTTCCGGGAGGTCGCTCAGTAGAACGCAAACTAGAGCAGTAAAGTTGCTGATCTCGCCTTTTTTGACGCCGTTATGAGGAGAATATATCCCGTCTATGTGCGCTTTTGGAGAGCCGGGAGGGTCTTGATGAGAAGGGAAACGAAGAGCGATTTGCCCGCCCCAAACAGGTTTGATCTTGCCGAATCCAATCGCTGATTCAGCGAGGGACAAGGCGGGCGTTTCATTCAAAAGTCCCTTGATTTCGCGCGAGTCTTGTATTTCTCTACAATAGGATTGAGAGCGGAGAGTGTTCAGTTCGTCCGGGTGCATTCCTTTATCGCCGAGTGAGTGGTTGATGCTTTTCATGGCGCGATCTAATTGTATTTTAGACACGACACCTGGGATGACAATAAATCCGTCATGAAGAATCGCCGCTTTTTGTGCGTGATTGAGTTCCAATTATTTCTCCTTGCTCATTGAGAGGTGCAACCGCATTTCTCATTCCATTGGTACAAAATTGGACATTTATAGCGGCATCTCCTCCGAGGCAAGATCATTTTTGAAAAATAGCGCCCTTCATCATAAGAGGAATATCACGATTGAAGACGAAACTACGTATATGTAAAAGGGCGCTTGGTTTTTAGGAGGCGGGAATGAAATTAAATATAAAACATGACTCATCAAAACAAATTGTAAAAACAGCGGCATGCGCCGTTTTAATTAGTCTGCTTTCCGGTTGCGGCGGGGGAACTCAGGACTTTGGAGGGCTTTCGCGCACGTTGGGGGGCGATATCGGAACGGGTTACAACGGAACTCTTGGAGGATCACGCTCTGCAAACGGACAGAGCGCCAATACTCTGGTTCGCGGAACCTACCCAATGATCGAAACCTCGTTTCAACTCAGCTCGATACCCGGCGATCCGTTCGACTATGAGAAAGTGAACGTCCAAGTCGCAATAAAACTCCCGGACGCGACTGTTCTGGATGTGCCCGCTTTTTTTGACGGCGGCACAACCTGGAGAATGCGCTTCTCCCCGACTGCGCCGGGGCTGTACGCCGTCAATTCAGTCAAGCTGAATCGCGAGATCGCTCACGAAGAGAAACTTGAGAAGAAAGAGTGGAACGTCAACGGAAATCCTGCCCCGGGATTTATCCGAATCGAGCGCGGAGATCACACAAAATTTGTTTTTGACAACGGGAACCATTACTTCCCGCTCGGACACAACGTCGCATGGGGTTCCAAAGAGCTTCCAACGATCCCGGAGATGTTCGCCAAAATGCACGATTCCGGCGAAAACTGGTCTCGTGTTTGGATGAACCACTGGGATGGGAAAAATCTTGATTGGTCTGCCGACGACAAACCGAAAAAACTCGGCGAACTTGACCTCGCAGTCGCGAAAAAGTGGGATGAGATCGTTCAATCCGCGGAGAAGAACAACCTCTATTTTCAAATGACTCTTCAGCATCACGGTCAATATTCGAGTAAAGACGGCAATCGCTACTCCGGCAATGTCAATCCGAACTGGGAGGCGAACCCCTACAACGTCAAAAATGGCGGTTTCTTGCAAAACCCTGAGAACTTCTTCATCAATCCGCAAGCCCGCGCGCTCACAAAACGCAAACTCTACTACATCCTTGCTCGTTGGGGCTACTCGCCAAACATTATGGCTTTTGAGCTGTTCAATGAGGTTGA
>JAYVOT010000784.1:0-16335 GCA_043757795.1 Chthonomonadaceae bacterium
CGCTCTCTAGGAGCAGGACTTCCGAAACCCGCTTCGAGGGTTGAGAGGGAGTCGTGTCGATTGCAAAGTCGGCGCAGGCGGACTTTTAAATTCCGGCGGACTTCAGTCCTTCCGTACTTCGACTTGGTTTATCATAAACGATGCAATAAAAAAATCCCCGGAGTTCATACCGAACTCCAGGGATTTTTGAACTGTGAACCAATGAAGGTTAAGGTTTGCCGGTCTTGTCAGAGGTCGGAGCGCCTTTGTCCATCTTGTCCATCTTGTCCATCTTGTCCATTTTGTCGGTCTTGCGAGTTCGACGAGGCTTGCGTGTCTTTGTCTTGTCGTCAGCAGGAGCCATTTTACCGTCTGCGGGAGTCATCTTGCCGTCTGCCGGGGTCATTTTTCCATCGACAGGCGCTATCTTGTCCATTTTTCTAGACTTGCGAGGCTTGCGAACTTTGACTGTCCCGGGCGCGGGAGTCATTTTGCCATCGTTTACTGCCGGGGCGGGAGCTACGGGAGTCATCTTGTCCATCTTGCCTGCGGCAGGCTTGCGTCCGGGTTTCTTAACCGCAACGGGAGTCGCATCAAGCGACGTGATTTCAACGTCCTTCGCGCTGAGCGTGGAACCGACCATCATGCCTTTGATCTTGACCGTAGAACCGGCTTTCAACATCTCTGATTTGACGAAGCGACCCTTCTTGTTTCTGAAGCGTCCCTTGCTTCCATCAACTGAGACCGAACCTTTAGCAGTGGTAATGGTAAACATTTTGCCGTTGGGAGCGCCTGAAACGGTCCCTTCGATGATGGATGCTGAACCAACGACTTGTTTGACCTGTCCCATTTTGCCCATCTTGTCAGAAGGTTTTTGAGCCTGCGCTCCGAGGGTCAGACAGGCAAGAGCCAATCCGAGAAAAACTGTAAAACGTTTCATGTTAAGTACTATCCTCCTAATATTTCGATCCTGTTTTTGAACGTTCCGTACTCCCGGTTGATAGAGGTCACTCCAATGCTTATAATGCCGGGTGATAATTCCGAGGTCGTAGAAAGTCGATCATAATTTCCATTATGTACGGGAAGTGATGCAAAATCTTCACTTCTAACCATTATTGTAACGCATATTTTAACTAAACTGTGACATTTGGATGAAAAATACTGCATTTCTTGTTGAAAAGCGGCAACTATTTCCACTCTATCCAAGCTCCATGACCCTGACAGTTCGCTAACGTTTCCTCGTTCCGCTCGCCTTTGGAGTAAGTGTTAAGCCAGATTTCAACCTCTCGCTTATCGCGATTTCCCATTCCGATGCAATATAAATCGCGCGCATGAGAAGCCTTTTTCAACTTCTCCTCAAGTTTTTGAATGCTCTGTTGCGAGAACTGATAAAGGACGAATGAGTGGTAGATGCAAGGCGTCGCACCCTCAGGAATAGTCGCAAGAACGCTAACCAAAGTATCGAGAACATCCCCGGACACAATTTCAAAAGGATGCTTTTTCGCCACTTTGATCGCGTTTTTTAGTCTATTCAGACGTTCTGTCTGGTCGGGCCAAACAAGAGCTTGCAACCAGAGAAATTCGTCCGAGGCGTTCAAGTTGATCGGATGGAGTTCCAGACCGACTCTTCCAGCGATTACAGTCTGTTGCGTCGGCAGAGGCAAAAGCGAACGTCCTCGATTTTCGCAATTCAGAATTACCTGCGAAGCGTGTTCTCCAAAATAAGACCCGTCCGAATATCGGTGCGCGTATTGATCCCAAAGTAAATTCAATCCGATGCTCGGACCAATCTCGACAAGGAAAAGAGGGGCGTTGTCCGTGCGTTTTAGAACCGTCGCAAAGGCAGGCAATAGGCAGGCGCATCGGCGAACTTCGTTCGTCTGGACTTTTTTCGTCTTCAGGAGGGGAATGATTTCGTTGGAATGATCGAGGCAAAAACTGCGAAAACAGGGGAAAGCGTCTCCGGGACTCCATTCGTTTTCGCTCAGGGTCGCGTAGAAGTTTCTCAGAGGAGATTGCGCGCCCTTCAATAATAGAAAATGAACTGCCCCTAACAGCAAAAGCTCACGCTGAGCTTGAGCTGAATTCATGGAAAGCGCGAGGAGTTCCTTGTCTTGCGCGATGTGGGTCGCAAGTGAGGAGTAGAGAGTTGAAGATCGGACGGTTTCGTCCTCGGCAAAATGCATGAAGCCGTCTGATGCTTCCTTCAAAGTGGAAGGCAACATTTTAGAGTCCGTTGAAGAAGATAATTTTATTAAAGGTTGAGGGCGCGCCGGGCGCTTTACGTCGACACCTCTTTAAAAAAGAGGTGTTATTTGCATGTTTGCAAAACTTGTGGGAAGCACGCCTCCGGCACTCCACGAAGCCCCAAACTTTGGGGGAGAACCGATGGGAGTTTGACGTTAATTGAGTCCGCCTCGGAACCTTCCCGGCGCTTACACGCCGACCCCTCTTTGTAAAGGACGGGTATCGTGCAACGTTGCAAGGCGCACTGCGCTCGTAAATCTCTCAAAGCGCCAATGTAGCTGACCCATTTATGGGTCTTTCCAACGAAACATCACGCTTGTTCACGGGCGCTTTTTCGAACAGTAAAACACTTTCCCCCGAATTCTCCCTTCCAAACTAGGGACGGCGTGGAGCGCCGGGGGAATTCCATGCAGGCGCTATTTTCGGAGGTATTAGTGGCGTCTCAGAGTAATAAGCACAGTCTACGAGTTTCAGCGCCGGGGAAAGTTGCGTTAAAACCCGATTCTGTCTTTGAAAGTCAGTGGTTCCAGTGTGTAAGCGTCCTCTTTCGGCTCTTCCCATTTGCCGTCGAGTTTGATGAGGGAGATCAGTTCGCGTACTCCGTCTTCCTGCCCGATCCCTGTTTTGACCTCTTCTCGTCCTCGATAAAGTGAAATTTTGCCGCCGGCTTTTCCCACATAACCGTAGTCGGCATCCGCCATTTCTCCCGGTCCGTTCACGATACAGCCCATGACGGCGACGTTTAGCCCCGCCAAGTGTCCGGTGACCGATTTTACTTGTGCGAGAACGGTGGGCAAGTCGAATTTTGTTCGCCCGCAAGAGGGGCAGGCTATAAACTCGGTTTTCGTTCGCCGCAGTCCCAGAGCCTGTAAAATGTCATAACAGACCGGCAATTCGTTGACCGGGTCTTCAGAGAGGGAGACTCGGATGGTGTCCCCAATGCCTTCCGCTAGCAACGTTCCGATGCCGGTCGTGCTCTTGATTCGCGCGTATTGCCCGTCTCCCGCTTCCGTCACGCCGAGGTGAAGCGGGTAGTTCATTCCAAGCTCCGCCATTCGCCGCACCATCAGCCGGTTCGCCTGCAATACGATGGAGACTCGCGAGGCTTTCAACGAAACGACGATGTTTCGGAACTCATGGCGCTCGCAAATCCGTATGTATTCGATCGCGCTTTGAACCATGCCCTCCGGAGTGTCTCCGTACATCACTGTGAGTCGTTCCGCCAACGAACCGTGATTAACGCCGATTCGCATGGCGATGTCGCGCTGTTTGCAGGCTATAAGCACTGGCAAAAGCTCTTTTTCGATGGCTTCCTGCTCTTCAGCGACCTCAGAGTCGGAGTACTCGATGCGATCTTTTCGTTTTCGGAATACGAACAGACCCGGATTGATGCGGACTTTATCGACGTATTTGGCGACCTCTACAGCGATATCACTGCCCTGATGATGCACGTCTGCAACGAGCGGCACATCTCGGTACTGACGTTTCAACCGCGATTTAATCTCTTCAAGGCATCTCGCTTCGGCAAGGTTGGGGGTGGTGACCCGGACAATTTCAGACCCCGCTTTGTGCATTGCAATGATCTGCTCGACGGCGGCGGGAACGTTGTGGGTCTCTTCCGTGATCATTGACTGCACGACGACGAGGTTATTTCCGCCGATGACGACATCACCCACCCGAACAGGGCGAGTTTCTCGGCGATTGTAAGCAACTTCAGGAAAGCTCATAGATTTTTTCGACGCTCCGATATTTTGGGTTCAAACAGTCTGATTATAGCATACATTTTCGAGGAGGAGAATCCAAATTCTACATGCGCTCTTGCCCGCGTATGAACGCCAAACAAAGGTTCTTATTTCAAATTGTGTAGAAAGGAAAACGGACGATAAAGCGAACTGAGAAAAAGGCATAGCGAGTTGTCCGGGTACTGAAAGTACCCGACCTATGAATGGGCGTCCTGCGGACGCGAGAAACGCCGAAGACGTCTTTATTCACTGCATCGTTATGAATCGTCACGACGGGCAGAGCTTTTTCGCTATAGCGCCTTCGGCGGGAAGCCCTTCGGGCTATAATCCAACCCGCAACGTTGGGAATGGTCACATCGGGTAAGCCCTTTTCAAATGTGCTATTGGCGTAAGCGTTTTTTGGACATAGCTACGTCAGATCTTCGAACTTGACTCAAATGGATTGGTTTTTGAGACCTCGGAATATCGCGTGCGTAAGACGCCCATTGTTCAGACGGGCGCTTTCACTACCTGGATTTTGCAACATTGTTCAAGAGCTAAGAAGCCCTCCGAAATTCGGAGGGCTTCTTTACAAACGAGGAACGACTTACTTACCGTCCGACTTTACTTCAGCGCTTTTGTTCGCTTTGCGGTGATTACCCATACCTTTCATCAGCTTCTCAAGGTAGTCTTCTTTCGCCTGGCCTTTAGTGATATGTTCGGAATCCATCGTGTACGAAACAAACCCGATACACATCTCATCAGTGGTCTGTTCACCCCAACCTACTGGCTTCGGCGGACTATTCGGATTCTTCAGGTTCCTCGTCGAGTTGTCATAGTGCGCAACTAGAGCCACTTTCGAACCGCGAGGAATCTTGACCGGATTTTTGTAAGTGTAGGAAGTCTGCCAGTTGTAATCATAGTTGGGCACGTTCACTAGCGACTTCTTCGTACCGTCCGGCAGGATCGCGAAGACATCCATCTGTTTGCCGAGAAGGTGCATGTGCGGCGCAACGCTCAACACGGTGGCGTCAGTCGGAACGGGCATCTGAATGGAGTTCGTGACATAGTCTTCCGCGCCTGCGGGGATATTCAGCGGGGCGAAGATCGGCAGGAGCCGTAGTCGTTTGTCGACGGGCTTCTTGCAGAAATAGACGCCGATACGAGTCTTGTCCTTCTCGATTTTACCGTTTTTGTGGTAGTGAACCTGCATCACGATGTCCACGCCCTTCGGCAAAAGAGTTCCGACGCCGTCCGGGGCAGGGCGGGGGATATAGCCCGGAGCCCAGGCGCCCAACCAACCGTCAGTACCGACTCCCGGGCTGCCGTTGAACCCGATCTGACCATCTTTCGTCTTCTCTTCGCGTCCCCGGTTTGAATGTGATTGATCCAGATAAGCGATGATATGATGAACCACTTTGCGGTTCGCGGGGCGAACTTCCATCGCAGACACGTACTTATCTTCTCCGAAACTCGTCGGCATGACGAAACAGCGGAACACGTCGTCGCCTTCAGCGGCAAGCGTGTAAGATTCTTTCGGCTCGTAAATCATGTCCGGTTCGCCAAGTTGCCAACCGGGCGTGTAAGTCGGGAGCGCAGGCAAGTCTTTCTTCGCGCCCTCTTTGGTTCCCTCATCGACCCACTGTTTCAGAAGCCCTTTTTGGTCTGCAGAGAGAATGCGCTCATTCTCAAATTCTCCATGAGAGGCGGCGCTCCAGGGCGGCATGTAGGAGGATTGCGTCACTGAGGCGATTTGAGAGGCTCGTTTTTTGACATCCTGATAGTTCATCAGGGTGAAAGGCGCGACCTCTCCGGGGCGATGACAGCTCGTGCAATTGTTGAAAACGATGGGAGCGACATCTTTTGTAAAGGTGACGGATCCCTTCGGGCGAGGCTTGTAGCTCGCTTTCATCTCTGCGACAGCCGCGGGGGAGCCGCAAAACAGCCCGATCGCAAGCGCTCCGGTCAGTCCTGCCGTCGCGACGATCCAACTTTTGAAACTACGATTCATCTACGAGTTCTCCTATTCCCTTATGATCCGGAATAATAAATTGGCTCTGAAAGAGCGCGTTGATACGACACAAAAATTTACTTTGCCATGTCGGCGATAAAGCAACCGACAGGTTTGGTATTCGGGCGGGAGATTTTCTTACCCGCAACGATATTGTCAAGCGCGACTCTCAAATCGCGCTGATTGGGATGCGCTCGAACTTTCCCGAAGTCCGCAGCTCGGTCGTCAATCCGTCCCCGGTAAAGAAGTCTGCCGTTCGCTGAGAGCGCGGTTGCCTCCGGAGTCACAGTCGCGCCCGTCAATTTGACCAACTCATGCTTAGGGTCCAACAAGGCAGGGCATGTGTAAGCGAATTCCGTGTGATGCTTTTTCGCATCCTCCGCGCTCAAAGTCGGATCGACGTATACTAGATAAAAAGCGATTTTTTTTGCGCTATAAGTTTTGAAAATCCGCTCTATTTCAGGCGCGTAACTGTTTGAGATAGGACAATCGTGCGTGATAAAAAAGAAAACCGTCGCCTTGCGATCTTTTCCGACAAGAGGCGAGACCTTCAAGCCGGAAATAGTTTTGAGTTCAAGGTTGTTCGCGGCAAGTGTCGGCGCTGAAAATGCCGCTAAAACCAGAAGCAAAGCTAGCATTCGGAATAGTTTCATGTCAAAAGTCCTGTACTCAGAATACCCTAAAACAGATTGAAGTGAGTGATTACTTACTTGTACGATAATCATGACTCCATGGTTTCATAAAAGTTCGAATTTGTTGGAGAATTTTTTTTTCTACTAATGAAGTTCAATGCACATAGGACCAATTGTCGCACTTGCCATCCTTAAAATAGACGGTCGTCACCTCGTCAGAATCTTCGTCGTCGTACACGAAATCAATGCAGAATTCATCTGGTTCATCCGAGTCGCAGATGCAAAAGATGTGATATTCGCCGTTCAACTCTTCTACATTGTCTCTTGCTGAGAGTTCGTAACTCATGTTACGCAAACGACAGAGCGTCATGGGATTCAAAAGCGCTCTCGAAAAAATCATTTAGTCGTCAGTTCTGCGTAACATCAGTTAATAACGAGAATGCCGGTGATGACTAGAAGCAACAATACTGGAATCGCAAATATTATCGACATGATTATCATAACCCATTCAGTCCAGAGCAAGGAATACCTCTTAAGCGTTTGAGATTTCTAGATCATCGGGTCAAAAACCACGCTCAGCACATGGTCAACGAAGGTCGTTCTCGCTACTTCCCAATCCTCCGGCTCCGTACGCAAAATGGAGAAAATGAAGCCGCGCGCCGCATTCGAGATTACTTCCACAACTGCCGGTACCATCGCCTCCCGAATCTCGCCTCGAAGCGAACGCTCTTTCAAAAACTGCGCTAGCACCAGGGTCTGCTCAGCGAACTGTTCCCGAAGGCTCTCCACTGCTTTTTGGTTGCGACGGGTCGCGATAAAAAGCATTCGCGTAATTGAGCGGTACTCCCAGAACGTGTCGAGGAAGTAGCTCAGCATGATGTCTAGCGACTCTCGCAAGGGGGTGTCATTGAGCGGTTCAAGCGAGAGCATCAGTTTTTTGCGAGGACCAAGCTCATCCAACACGGCATGAAGCAGTTCGTCTTTCGTACGAAAAAACTTGAAAAGCATGCCCTCCGTAACGCCGTCTTTCTCTGCGATAGCGCGCGTCGAAGTGCCGTCGTACCCTTGAGTTGAAAAGAGGTCAAGCGCCGCCTGAAGAAGAGATAGTTTTCGATCCGGTCCGGTCTGTCTCATTTGACAACCTCTTGGCGCGTTCGCTTGAATTTGTTTGCGATTTGATGCGTCAAATCGTCATACAAACTGAAGAGAGCGGGAATGACGATGAGGGTCAGCGTCGTTGAGACCAGCAATCCCCCAATGACGACGATCGCCATCGGAGCGCGAACTTCGGCAGCTCTGCCTATTCGAAGCGCGACAGGAAGCATTCCGACGATTGTCGCAGCCGTCGTCATCAGAATGGGGCGAAGACGGGTGGCTCCCGACTCGATCAAAGCTTCAGTCCTCGTCAATCCCTTTGAAACCAGAGTGTTCGAGTAGTCTAGCAAGAGAATTGCGTTGCGAGTCATCAGTCCCACGAGCATCAACACACCGATGCAAGAGACAAGCGAAAGCGTTTCGTGCAACAGAACGAGCGCCCCCAAAGCGCCCACAAGAGCCATCGGGCAAGTGAACATGATGACGAGCGGGGTTCCCAAATTATTGAAGAGAGCCGCCATCACGAGATAGACCAGTATGATGGCAAGGATGAGAGCGTTTGCGAACATCGGCGCGTTCTCGTCTAAAGTCTCCGCTTCCCCGCTCCAATGCACGCTGACTCCGGCGTGAGGAACCTTGTCGATCTCTTTTTGTATGAGCGCGCGAACGTTGCCGAGCGGCGTTCCGGGAGATAAGTTTGCGGAGATAGTCACCAATCGTTCGCCATTGTCCCTTTCGATGTTGGTGGGACCTGATCGTGGGATAATTGTTGCGATATCCGCGAGAGTTACCGGCGCGCCATCCGCATCCGATCCTACCACGATTTCGCGAATGCGACCGGGATCGTCTCTCTGCACTCCATCCAACTGCACTCGAATGGGAAATTCTTGTCCGCCCTCTCGGAAGACCGTATCGGTGTTTCCTGCAACCGAGTCGTGCAAAATCGTTCCCGCCATTCCCGGCGCGATTCCGAACTGTGCGGCTCGAACGGGATCAGGATTAACTCTAACCTCCGGTTTGCCGCTTCGCGCGGAAACATCCGGGTCGAGAACGCCGGGAACGGTTTTCATTCTATCCCGAATCGCCTCGGCGACTCGCGTCAACTCAAGCGAGTTCTTGCCTTTGATCTGAATTGAGACCGGAAGCGAGGAGCCGATGGAGGAACGAACGGCAAGCGTGTTTGCAACGCCTCCTGTTCTCTTAACTATCGGCGTAATCCGCCGTCGAAATTCCTTTGCGATCTCTTCGTCGGAACGAGAACGATGAGTTCGCATCGAGTTGACAGGGTGCAACAGCCCGTCTAAAAGTCCGATTTTCTCTTTGAGACGCACGTTTATCTGTGCGAACTGAGCGCCGGATTGAGGAATTGAGCCGAAAGCGCCCAAAATCTGCCCGACGTTCGTGACGGTCGCTTCAACGTCCTGCATTTGCATCACGCTTCGTTCAAGCTCTCTCGCCGCCTCGCTCGTGCCTTTCAGGCTGCTTCCGGGCGGCATTTCCAGATTCACGACGATCTGCCCTTGATCGGAACCCGGCATGAATTCAAACCCCAATCGCGAGATGGAGAGAGCAAAGACAAGCGCCAACGCCCCGAAACCAAGCCCTATTACAATGAAGCGGTGAGACAACGCCCAACGAACTACGCCCCGATACCTACCTTCCAACCGCTTGTAAAATCTTTCAAACGGTGCGAAAAATCCGCGTTCAGCCGTCAATTTCTCGCCCTGTTTGTACCAACGAGAGGCGAGCATAGGCGTCACTGAGAACGACACTGCAAGAGAAAAGAGAGTGGCGAACGCGATGGTCAAACCAAACTGTTTGAAGAATCCGCCAACCACTCCGCCCATGAAAGCGATGGGGACAAAGACGACAACGTCCACAAGCGTGGTTGCTATATCTGCAAAACCAATCTCTTTTCGTCCGATCAGCGCCGCATCTCTGGGAGATTTCCCGGCGTTCAAATGCCTTGTGATGCTTTCAAGAATCACGATGGAGTCATCCACGAGAATGCCGACGGAGAGCGAAAGAGCGAGCAAAGTCATCTGATTGAGCGTGAAATGCGCCGCCTGCATTACAAGAAAAGTCGAGACGACGCACGCGGGGATCGCGAGCGAGACGATGAGCGTGCCCCTGAAGTTGTGCAAAAAAAGCAGGATGACGCCCATTGCAAGCCCCGCCCCGATGACAAGGCTCATATTGACATCCGACAGCGCTTCTTGCACTGTTTCGGAACTATCCGTCAACATCACTCGTTTCAAATCTGAAGGGAGCGAAGTTTTCAACTCGTCTAGAGCCTTCTTAACTCCTTCCACCACTGAAATGGTATTGGCGTCGTACGCTTTCGTGATGACGAAGCTAACGCCGTCAACTCCTTTAATTCGGTTGATTTCGATCTTATCGGCAAGGGTGTCAGTCACCTGTGCGACATCCGCAAGGATAACAGGAGGCGAAGGGAGACCGGAAGTTGCTGTGGGATGAGGACGCGTCGAGAGGCGAGGAGTTAAAAGTTGGGTATTTTTGATGGCGGCGAGCGATTTGTAGGAACCGGCTAGTCGCACATCCGTTTCTTTTCCGCCTTTAGAGATTCCGCCGCTCGGGATGTCGTGTCCGGAAGATTTCAACGAGTTGACGACGTCGTTGATCGTCGCGCCGAACTCTGCGAGTTTTTGCCCATCGACTGCAACGTGGATTTCTCTTTGCTCCCCCCCGACGATCTGAACAGTTGCGACGCCTGAAACTCTCTCAAGGCGCTGTTTGATCGTATTGTCAGCGAGGGCGCGCAGATGTTGTAAGGACAGGGAAGGGCTTTCCAAACCGAAATAGAGAATCGGGAGCGCGTTTATGTCTAGTTTTGAGACGATCGGGGAGTTCGCACCTGCAGGAAGTTCGCTTCGAACTGCGTCAATTTTTCGGCTTACTTCCGAAACTGCAACGTCTATATCCACAGAACTCTGAAAATCCATACTGATGATCGAAACGTTGGGCTGAGAGGAGGAAAAGACCTCTTTGACTCCGCCGACGGTTCCGACTGCGTCCTCAAGAAGCTTGCTGACTTGCGTCTCGATCTCAGGCGGGTTCGCTCCCGGATACGCTGTTGTCACTGTGAGAGTGGGAATATTGACCTTCGGATTTAGTTCGGCAGGCAGGCGAAAGTAGGCTTGGATTCCCAACACGGCGAACGCCGCCAGAATCATCCAGATGACGATCGGTCTTGAGATAGCTAGCTTAGTAAACCACATAGTGGAAATTATGCCATATGTAGCGCGAGTTTACGTTGTTTGAACGAAGTGAAATTGCCGTAAAGCTTTTATTCCGGCTATAATAGACCAGAGAAACGCTACAAATCGTATGGGAGGAAGTCTTGCCTCGAACGCATGCCGTCTCAGTAAAATTAAGCCTTGAAGAGCACGAATGGTTTAGGCGAAAGAGTCATTGGGAAGAGGCTTCCATGGCGGAGTTGCTTCGCCGCCACATTCATTCGCTTATCTCCGAGGAGGGATATATGCGCCCGCCGGACCACGAGCCTCAAGACTTCGGCTTTGAAAAAGAGATGATGCAGTTCGTCGTCACCGTTCAGGAAGATTCAGAGTAGAGACCGGGAAATACGGCAAATACAAAATACGGGAAATGCGAACCGAGTATTTCGCGGTTCCTATTTTTCAGTATTTCCAGGTTGCAGGGAGTGTCAATGCGGCTTCAGCGTCATTCAAACGGGGAGCGGTTCAGCGTCTATCCTGACTCTCTTTTGGGAGAGGGGGGCGAGGCGCGGATTTTCAGCGTCCCGCCGGACGATCGTTTCGTCGTTAAAATCTACCGCCGCCCCACTCCTGAACGAGAACGCAAACTCCTCGCGATGCTCGCGAATCCGCCGGAAGACCCTCTTGCTTCCGGATATCACACCTCTATCGCCTGGCCCCTCGATCTCGTCAGTACGGTGTACAATGGCGTGCATTTTATGGGATACCTCATGCCGCGCGTCACTAGTATGCGCCCCCTTTTCAGCGCCTACAATCCCGCTACTCGCCGTAGTCAGACTCCTTTTTTCAACTATCAATACCTTCATCGCGCTGGGAGGAACTTCGTTTCGGCGGTTCGTGCGTTGCACAACAAAGGCTATGTAATCGGAGATGTCAACGAGTCAAACGTACTCGTAAGCGAAACGGCTCTTGTCACGCTTGTCGATACGGACTCTTTTCAGGTATCGGACTTGCTCACTGGGAAAAATCACAGATGCCTCGTCGGCAAGCCGGAATACACGCCTCCTGAGATACAGGGCAGACGTTACGCAAACATAGACCGAAATCCCGAACACGATCATTTCGGACTTGCTACCCTATTGTTTCAGTTGCTTTTGGAGGGAACCCATCCATTCGCAGGAATCTATCAGGGAGGCGGCGACCCGCCGCCTTATGAGAGAAGAATCGTGCAGGGGCACTTCGCGTTCGGCTCCAAAGCAGTTCCTTACGCGCTACCGGACATCGCTCCCCCGCTTGAGACGTTGCACCCCTTGTTGCGCCAACTGTTTTTGAGATGTTTCGAAGACGGGCATACCCGACCTGATTTAAGGCCGGACGCCCAAACTTGGTTGAACGCTCTGGCAGAGGCGGAAAATGAGCTTGTTTCATGCGACAGAAATCCGCAACACTGGCATGGACGGCATCTTAAAAGTTGCCCCTGGTGCGCTCGGACAGAGTTGTTGGAAGGACGAGACCCGTTTCCGCATCAAGCGAAGACAGAGACTGCGCCGCCGAACCGAGTGCTTGCGCAGACTTTAATCCCGAAAACTGAACCTTTAACAATAAAAAAGCCGCCTGCGCAACCGAGAGTAGCTACGCCGGCGAAATCCTACTCGCACCAAACGATCTCCTCAAATGCCTCCTGGCAACTCAATGCCCCTTTGTCCGCTTCAGTGAATGGCGGAATCCCCGGAAACGCTCCCGCGGCGCCTACAAAAATGCCCGCTCCCGCAAATGTATCCGCCTGGTGCGCCTTTGGTTGGGCGTTGATGGCTGCGGCAGCAGGTGGCTTGGGACTTCGCGCTTTTGACTATTTTCTAGTATCGCTCACGATTTTATTCGGACTTATCGGGATTGCGCGCGTGAAGGTGAACGGAAACAAAGGGAAGGCGACGTCCCTCTTTTCCATTGCCCTCGCAAGCGTATCGCTTGTGCCCACAATCTATTCGGAAATCACATCAAACGACAAAAACGTACTTGCAGCGACAACCGGAGGAGTGCTTACTCTCGCCTTTTCCCCGGATGGCAAAACCCTGGCCAGCGGAACCGCAAGGATCGAAGATCAGAGTATAATCGGCGGCATGATCGATCTGTGGGACGTGAAAGGGCAGGGGATGCGAGGGCTTTTAGATGAAAAGAGAGGTGACATTATATCGATCGCCTATTCGCCGGGTGGCGAATCTCTCATAATGGGACACGATACGCCTCTCGGCGAGAGTGAAGTTTTCTTGATGAGCGCGAATGTTCGAGGCAATTTTCATCTGTTGGGTTCGGAGCGGACTCACGTCAATCAAGTGGCATTCTCCCCGGACGGAGTGCAAGTCGCTGCTGCATACGAAGACAAAAGAGTGGCGGTTTGGGATGTGAAATCGTTGCTTCCCGTCAAAACTCTCTACTTGAGCGGACCTGCGAGAGCGATCTCATTTTCAGCGAATGATCGATACTTAGCGGTTGGCATTGGCTCTTCCTCAGGATCAGTTTTAAACTCTGCCGTCGTTTTATGGGAGCGCAATCCCTGGAAAGAAATGTGGATTCGACCAGCGCATGGAAAAGGAGTCAGGTGCGTCATTTTCCCGCCGAACAGCGGCGCATTGGTCAGCGGAGGCAGCGACGGACGCATCGATTTTCGTGACGTCGTAACGGGAAATTTGACCCGCTCCATTGACGGACAGGGATTCTGGGTGCAAGCTCTTGCTTTCTCAAAAGACGGCAAGCGTATGGCATCCGGCGCTCTGAAAGACGATATTTCAGAAAAAGCGAACGAGACTACCCTCTGGGAATCTGCCTCTCTCAAACCGATCCGACGCTTTTACGGACATTTCAATCGAATTTCTTCCGTCGCTTTTTCTCCGGACGGAACGATCCTCGCCACCGGAAGTCGCGATGGTTCAATAAGACTGTGGAAAGTGCGCTAATAAGTTGAAATAAATTTTCGTTCATCGCTTGACAAATGTCATCTACCATAGTAAACTATGACTATATCATCTACCTTAGTAGATTTACTCTAGTGTCCTAATTTTTGGAGAGGAAAAATACATGTCCAATTCACCGCCTCGCCTGGGGAAAGTTCAGTTGCAGATTATGCAGGTCATCTGGAAGCACGGGAAAGTGACAGCACGGCAGATCACGGAAGAGCTAGGGAAAACAGAAAACATCGCACACAGCACGGTACAGACTTTGCTGAGAAAGATGGAGGTCAAAGGCGCGATAACGCACGAGCTTGATGACCGAACCTTTGTTTTTCGAGCGCTCTATCAACAGAATAACGTGAAAGACACCGCGATTCAGGACATTTTGCAACGTGTTTTCGGCGGCTCCGTTTATGGTCTAGTCTCCCAACTTTTAAAGCGCGAGACGATTCAGCCTGACGAAATGCGAAGACTTCGCGAACTCATAAAGAACGCCGAGGATAAGACGCATTCGGACGATCAAGAAAGAGGGGAGGGTTGAGTCGATGCAGTTCATTCAATCATTCATTGCAGGCGCGGCTCCGTCGTGTCGCAATCTTGTTCAATTCGGTGTCAGCTTCTGGCTTCAAACTTCAATTCTGATTCTCTTTAGCATGATTGTTGCAAAATTTCTTCGTCGATTCAGCCCGACAGCATCAAGTTTCGTAGTCAAGTCCGCCCTTGCCGCTATTATACTTTGCGGATTCGCCTCTGTTTTTGCAGTAGAAAGGGCAAAACCTCTTCTGGATTTGTCTCTGCCTGAGGCTAATATTAGCGTTCAATCGAACTTGTCAGTCGAAGGTAATTCGTTTCCCTTCAGTCGAAATAATTATACGACGAAGGTCGATTCAACGAGAGTTGAAACCGACAAGAACTCGGAAATCAAATTTTCTCGCCAGCCGGAGTTAACTTCTGCGTTTCCATCGCCCCCGATGCCTCCCGTTGCGGTCGGAGCCGACATCGCCTCGCCGGAATCGACAACTCTCAGTCAAATCGACACCCTTCGTTCCGAGTCCCCGAGTGCGGATTCTGCAGTTGTTTCTACTGGAACAGCAGAACTTCTTCCTAAGACCGGCGTTAGCGGTTGGGGGATTCTATACTTCGCAATCGTCGGAATTTGGGTCTGCGTTGCAAGTTCGATGTTGATATGGATGTCGATTTGTCAGCGCAGGGTATCACTGCTCTGTTCTCGCAGCCTACCCGTTCTCAATGATAATCTTGTGACCCCGATGCTGCGAATTAGTCGTATCTTGAATATGCGTCCGCCATCAGCGTATTTTAGCGAGGAAGTGGAAAGCCCTTTCGTATGCGGCGTTTTCAAGCCGAAGCTCATTTTGCCAACCTCAATGCTGACTGAGTTTAGTTCGGAGGAGGTGAAAGCAGCTCTGACGCACGAACTCGCACACCTGAAAGAGGGGGATGTTCGTTGGAATTTGCTCGCGCGGCTGTCCTGCGTCTTTCTCTGGTTTCAACCGCTCATGTGGTCGCTTTGGAAGCGGATTGAAAGCTCAGAGGAAGCGGTATGCGATCAAGCTGCGATTGAGATGGGGTGCGCCCCCACGACCTATGCTAATTTCCTTCTCACTCTGGCTGAAAAATTCTCAGGCGGTTCGAATTGGAAGATGCAAACCGGTATGGCGATGCCCGGCTCCGAACTTGGCGGGCGAATCGAATCAGTGCTTACGAACGGAGGAAGAAAAATGAAACGTCTCACGATTTTGCAAAAAATCGGGTATCTCTCGCTTTTATCCAGCATGATGGTTTTCGCCTGGAATGCAGTATCGGCCCAGAGCAAGAGTCCTATGCCGCCTGAATCTCCAGTCGTCGCAGTCGCGTTACCTGCTGTGGCGGATATCGGAGGAACGTCGGCAACTGAAGCGCTGGAAGCTCCTGAAATGCCGGAAGTCCCGGAAGTCCCGGATGTCCCTGAAATTTCAATCGATTTGAATAGCGATGATCCGAACCAAGACGGAGCTATATTAGCGGCTCGTGCGCTGGAGTTGAAAGTGGAGAGTACGGCGTTGAAAGCTCAGCAGGCGGCTCTAACGGCGGCGGCGGCGAAATTGAGAGTCGAAATTGAGAAGATGCATCGATCAAACTTTGGAAATACAATCAAGATTGAGAGTAGAAAGGAATTCAAGGGGCTGGACGAACAGGTTCGTAAGAGATTGGAACAGGCTTCCTCTGAATTGAATAGAAATTTCAACTCCCAGAAAATGGACTTTCTGGCAAGCACGTTGTCGGCAAAAGCTCTGCAGAGGGTCTTCGAAAACAAAAATAACCGAAATGGTTCATTGACAAAAGAGAGAAATCAAAAACTGGAGATGGAATTTGATAAGTTGAAAGCCAAATTCTCAGAAATCAAGCAAGAGAACCTCCTGCTTCAAAAGAGGCTGGAAGAGAAGACACGATCTAAGGAAGTATCTCCGAATTAGCTGAAACTCGCGATAAAACCGTTTGCAGCAT
>JAYVOT010000785.1:0-4321 GCA_043757795.1 Chthonomonadaceae bacterium
TCAAACTACGCAGCTCGGTTCCAATGATCGCAAACGCCAAACCGGTTGCGTCAAGTTTTAACGGCGGTGCGACCTAGCTCGAAAACAAGAGAATTGAACTTCGTCTCTATCTCTCAAAAGAGACGACGATAAGCGAGTGAGGCGGAGCCTCGAAAGCGACGACGTCCTTCTCGCCCTGCTTCGGAAATACGAATGCAGCGGGCGAGACATTCTCGGGATTCTCTATGGAATTGAAAGCCTTAGTGTCGGGGCCGGTCAGTATTTTGCCGGATACTTGAGAGAATTGAAAATTTTTCACTTCCAGACGCACGGATTTTTTCTCGAAGAGCGACGAATTAACGACATACGCGATCAATTTGCGTTTGTCTTTCGTAAGGGCGGCAAAAACATCCGCGTCAGGAATGTCTTTCACTTCAGGCAGTCCGCCTCTTGCAGGCGAGTCGCTACCGGGACCTCGTTGCGAAACAACGACGGGGAAGAATGGTTTTGAAAGAGCGTACATCTGCTGAGCGTAGTATTGAGGATCTACGATTACAACTCCTCCGGGTTTCTTGATTCCTCCGCCGTGCATAAATGCAGTCATGTTGGCAAGCGTCACCGAGTCGCTATGTCGCATGAAGGCATTCAATTGGAGAGCGTTGAAGATCGCTCCTGATAAGGTGTCGTGATTGGGACCCTCTCTCCACTTGTCACCGCCGACAATGATCCCCCACTCTGTCGCAGCTATCTTCGTTTTAGCGTGTTTCCCCGCAGTTTTGAGAATCAGAGCCTTCAATTCAGGTATTAGAGTGCGATCCGTGAAGGCCGGGAACGCCATGGCGCTCGCGTATAGTTGCTCGTAACTTGCTTCTCCCGCGATTCCAGGAAGCGGTATTAAAGGATGAATCGTCAGATATTCCGGCGCCTTGCCTCCGTTCGCAACTGCCGCCTTCAGGAGAGCTTCGTTCCATTGCAACACTCGCTTCCAACCCTCTCCAACGTACTCGTCCGCTTTGCCGGTCGCCATCAACTTTAATTTAGGGTCGGCTTTCAAGAGCGCCTCCCGAAATTCAACGTACCTTTTCGCGTTCCCTTCGGCATCGGTATGTCCAATTTGCCAATTGCCGTACAATTCGTTCCCAACTTCGCAAAGTTCTATCCGGAAAGGACTATTCTCCCCGTTCGTCGCTCTCAGCTTAGCCTCAGCGGAACTGCCGGCAGGGTCGTTGAAGAAGCGAATCCATGCTGCCGCGGCTTCAGGCGTCCCGTTTCCTGCGTTAATGCAAAGTTGAGGAGTCGTTCCAAGTCGTTTGCAAAGTCGAGTGAACTCGATGGAACCGAAAGTATTCTCTTCCAGACCTCCCCAGGCAGGGTTTTTGTAGGTTGGGCGCGACTCAGGTTCTCCCACTCCGTCTCGCCAATCGTATCCGCTGACGAAGTTTCCGCCGGGCCATCGTAAAACAGGGATTCCCCACTCCTTCGCTCGTTTCAGCACATCGGGATCGATACCTTCAACGTTGTCGTTCGGCATCAGCTCGATCTGATCCACATCCACGCTCCCGCCTGAAACGTGTTTCAATACAAAGCGAACGTTCTCGCCTTTTGCGATTTTGTTCTTTGGAAGTTCAATAGCAATCATCGCTTTTTGCCACTCATTGCGATCTACAGTCATTTGATGGGACCAAATGACGGAGTTCTCATTTTTGAGCGTTTTTCGAATGCTCGCTTCCAACTTGCCGGTCCCGCCTTCGGATTTAATCCAAAAAGCGAGTTTGTATTGAAGGGTGCGATGCGCAGGAAGATCGACTGTCTGGAATAGAGAACCGGGAAGTGAGTCGCTCATTGCCGGTGACAATCGAACGCATCGCGGCGACTTGAAACCTTCCTTGCGCCAGGTTGCAGCGCCTTCAAAATCCCAGTACGGCGGAACTTCGTTCTTCTCGAACTCTGGTTCCAAATTAGGATTGTGCAATGCCTGCGCTTTCAAACCGCCATAGACGACATGACCGAGGTGCTCAATGAAATTGCCAAAAATGAGAGGGTTGATCGCATGGGTTGAAGTTTGAGAAGCGTCTATCGCCACGCTCGTTTCGCCGGAAGGTGCGTGATCGTCTCTGACATACTTATATAGAAATTGCTTGTTCATGACGGTAGTTTTCTTGAGGGAAGGCGCGTTCGGCATTTGAGCAAAAGAGGGGACGCAGAGAAGAGCGAGCGCAACAAAAAGCGCACATTTCTGGTTGATCGAAAACTCCGGGGTATTGCTAGGAATTCGGTTTTTCATACTCGGTCTTGCAGATGATAAGCACGTAGCGAAAACTAATTGTAAAATAAATAGGACGTTTTGAAGCCCGATCAGGATGTCAGGAGTCAGGCTACGCGACATGATTACTCGATAAAGTTTTGTCTTCGGAAGGCTAAAGGGATTTGATTTGGAAAGAATTGTTCAAAAAAATTTAATTTTTCGTCAGATTCATCGGGTACAAATATTTTTCAGGCCCGTAATTAAGATTATACCTTCAAAAATAACCGCGGCCGCTTTTTCTATAAGTTCCAATTTGCTTGTAATACATAAGGATGTTAGCGTATAGTGAACTTGGCTTCAATCATCTCGCGTCCTCTTGTCAATGTATTCTTTATGAAGAAAAGGACCAGCAATAGTTCAATTCAATAGAGTTTCGATTATGTTTAGAGAGTTCGGAGCCTTCCCCCTATCTCAAATTCCTTCATCACCAATTTCATGTCTTCAGTCCAAAGCTAAGTTTCGCCACGTTCAGAAAACCGAGAGCCTAAAAAATTATCCAGGTCTTCCCAACATTTACCATAAGGGGAATTTGGACAGGATAAACTCCATTCACTGAATTCAATCCGACGAAACTGTCGTTGACGCCAGATCATGCCTTCGATTTCTCACTTCTTCCCCACCGCCAGCGCCTTCTCCAACACCGACATCATCTCTTCGATCTGCGGCAGGACGTTCACGCTGATCAGGGGAATCACGACGCCGTCCGGAGTGAAGCGTCCGCCTTTGAAGGCGAACGTCAGCAGACGAATCGAGACGGGACTGAGGCGCACTTTCGGGGTGAACTTGATGGATTTGAGCATTACCCCTCCCGGTAATGCACTTAGGCGGGCGACGGATATCAAATTGAGGTTTCAACTTCCGGGAGGGATAGATTTCCAATGGGAGGCTTGCGCGAATGGGGAGAGATGCTTTTCATTCGTAGTAGCGATTACATATTCATCAGGTAGCAAATTCAAACTCAGTGCTTGGGCGATCAGAATCATGTCGCCATCAATTCCAGAATCGTTAGAAGTTTGTTTCCCCATATTTCTGGATTGTCCCCACAAAATCGCTGATGCTTCCACTATCTCTGTTGTAATCGGAATGTATCGATTTGGCAGGGCGTTACAAAACGCTTTTAGCTTAACTCTCTGAGAATTCGCACCTCTGCGCTCCAGTTCCCTCAAGACCTCATAGTACGAGATTTCAGGCACATAGAAAGGATTTCCAGCAGTCGCACATGAAAAAATCCAATCTCGGCATTGATCTGTCTCGCCAATAACGATTCCTTGAGACTTGCTAATGCAACTCAGTGGGAATGTATCCAGTATGATCGCTCTTGGCATTACCCAACCTTCATCCGGGGAATGCCTTCTCTCTCGAGTTCGGCGAAGAGAGTGTTTTCCTTCTCTCTTTCTTCCGGTGATAGCTTAGCATCTTCTAACTTCCACTGTTTTTGAAGTTCTAAAATACCCGAGTTCGAGTGAAGATGCGACTTGGAAGCAAACTTCTCGCGTTGATAACTGTCCAGAGCCTTGCATAGAAGAATCTCCAATGACACACCTTCCTCATTTGCGAGCGCTGTGACTTGAGCTTCTTTTTTAGGCGGCAATTCAATCAATAGGGACATGGCAATTCTCCTTTGGTAGTGTAGCAGAGCTTCGAACTTTGTTCAAAATCCTGCCCGATCTACAACCCTTGTCATCGTGGTTTAGAAACCCTCACTTTTTCCCCATTGCCAGCGCCTTTTCCAACACCAGCATCATCTCTTCGATCTGCGGCAGGACTTTCACGCTGTTCAGGGGAATCACGACGCCGTCCGGAGTGAAGCGTCCGCCTTTGAAGGCGAACGCTAGCAGACGAACCGCGTCCGGTGTCAAGCGAACTTTGGGAGTGAATTTGATGGCGATGTTCGCGCCCTCGCCCTTTACGCTCAACACCCCGATCTCTTTGCAACGCAGGCGTAGGCGCAAAACGGCAAGCGCCGTCCACACCGGTTTCGGCGGATCGCCGAAGCGGTCTTCCAACTCCTCTTGCAAACTTTCGACATCCGGCACA
>JAYVOT010000786.1:0-4316 GCA_043757795.1 Chthonomonadaceae bacterium
CGACATAGGTGTCTTGATTAAAAAAGATGGCGCGCGGAGTCGTTGGCGAGATCAAATCATGTTGCATACTAGTTCGTGAAAAGACCAGCATCTGCGAGGAAATAGGTATTTTCAACGCCCTCAACAGGGAGGGCAGATAACCCTGCCCAATCTGAAACTCAAGCTTCAACGTGCCGGAGTCGACCTGCGCCTGAAGTTCTGATATCTGATCTTTGGGAGTTTTTTTCAAATACTGAATCGGCTCTTCATCCCACTCGTCTCCGGATTGTCGCTTCCCAGCCCTGGCGGCGCAAACACCTAAAATCAGCGTTCCAAAAAAAGCGCAGATCGCCATTTGATAGACTGCCCTGTTTATACGGGCGGATAAATTGCTCATAACGTGATTTTGCCTGTTCAGGATCAATACTTTCGCCAAAAAAGTGAGTTGACAAACAAGTAAATAAGGGCTTCCTTCTCGAATAGTCATTTGCTCAAAATCACTCCGAGAGGCAAGGAAGCCCATGAACATTTTACCCTTCTTCCCCTGTTTGTCAAACATTATGCCCGCCGTAACTCATCAGCAATTGCAAATCATCGCTGTGGGATTGTTTGCTCATCCGGGCGGTCAACCCAACTCGGCATCTCCGGATGGACGAAAAAAGGAGGAAGCTATCGAACCGTCCAGCGTCTCTTGCATACGGACCTTGAGTGGGATAAAGCGCTGCAACCGTTCTGGCAGACCCGCCATCACGACCCTTCAACGCCCAATATTCTCATAGCCGACGAGACCGTTATCAGCAAGTCAGGCAAAACGACGCATGGCTTAGACCGCTTCTACTCGTCAATGGCGTCCAAGCCGATCCCGGGAGTGGCTGTCTTTACTATCGCGATGGCCAATGCCGGTCAGCGTGAAACGATCCCGATCTCCTTCGACCAAGTCCATCCGAACGGAGGAATCGGTCTCTCCTTCTTCATGGCAAGCCTCGGACGCGCCTTGTTAAAGCCGATGCGGAAGGAGTATCCTAACGCCGGTATTTTGGATTTAAAATCCTACGCTCGAGGCGACAGATACGTTTCTGAGGTGATGAAATGCCTTCAGGAAAAACCGGAAGCAATTAATTGGGATGAGGTTTTGGCGAAAGTGTGCCGTCTCGGGTTCATCCACAACGTTTTGGGGAGTAAAAACCCTGTATTTGCTGATGCATAAAGCCGTTACAACTTCCAAAAGTGGACAATGAAGTGAAATCGGTCGCTTAGAGGCTTCTGAAGAGGAGACTCAGAGGAGTGACACGCCTAACAATTGGGCGAAGGTATTGCTCTTTAACTGAACGATATGAAACAAGATTAGGCAACGCCCAACAGTTATTGCACTGGAATTTAGGTGAGTTTGATCTCAAAAATGAGCAGAACTCAGTGCATTAACTTATGCGCGTTGCCTTAGCCTTGAAAAAGAGGGTTCGTCGTGGAGCGCCGGAGGAGATTGCAAGGCGGGCACGCCCAATGCCAACGCCAAACGCCTATTCAGCGAACAGTCTTCTTCTCTCTTGAAGTTTTGACTGTTTCTCCCGCCAGCCCGCGAGTCTTTCGCGTTCCGTAGCAACTTTTTCCGGCGTAGCGCGATCCACAAAGCTTGCGTTGCCAAGCATCCCCTCGCAACGGACGATCTGCTTTTCTATCTCGGTCAGCTCTTTGTCGATTCGCTCGCGCTCTTTGTCCATGTCAAGGGCGTCGCCAATCTCCAAAAAAACCTCCGCCTCGGCGATAGGAGTTCCGATCCACTTCCCGGTCTCAGCAGTCGGGGAAGTATCGACTAGTTCGAGCGAACCGAGACGCGCGAGGCTCGCGATGAGGTCTCGATTTCCTTCAAGCGAAGTTTTCGCCCTCGCTCCGGTCGCGAGGGCTTGCGCCGTCAGGCGAACTCCCGGCGCGATTCCAAGCTCCGCCCTCAAATTGCGGAACGCCCTTGTCGCCTCGATGAGTATCGCGATCTGCGCCTCAGCCTCCGGGTCGTTCCACTCCGGCTTGGAGGTCGGGTATTCCGCCATAATGAGCGACTCCCCCTCCGCTCGCCCCGGCAACGCCTGCCAGATTTCCTCCGTGATGAAGGGAATCATCGGGTGCATGAGGCGAAGCGTCGTGTCCAGCACGAAGGCGAGCGCGTTTTGAGCGTCGGTTTTGTCCTGCCCCGCCTCTCGCAGTCTCGGCTTCGCCAACTCCACATACCAGTCGCAGAAGTCGTTCCAGAAGAACTGATAGAGCGCCCGCGCCGCGTCGTCCATGTCAAACGTCGCGAGATTGGCGTTGACCGTCTCGATAGTTGCGTTCAGTCGGGAGAGAATCCATCGGTCCGTCGGAGTCAGCCGTTCGCGAGGAGGCAATTTCGCGGTCACTTTCCCTGCCGTTGCATCCACTCCCTCTTCTTCCGCAAGATTCATCATAGCGAAACGGGAGGCGTTCCAGAGTTTGTTGCAGAAGCCTGCCGCTAGCTCGGTGCGCGCCTCGCTGTATTTGATATCCTGATTCTTGCCTGCCTGTTGCAGGAGCGAGAAGCGAGTGGCGTCCGCGCCGTAGTTCGCAATGAGGAGAAGCGGGTCAATTCCGTTGCCCTTCGTCTTGCTCATACGTTCGCCTTTTTCATCCAGCACAGTCGCATGAATGTAGACCTCGTGAAACGGAATCTTCCCGGTGAAATCCAACCCGGTCATGATCATTCTCGCCACCCACAAGTAGAGAATCTCCTGCGCGGTGGAGAGCAGATTCGTCGGGTAGAAATAGGCGAGGTCTTCGGTTTTTTGGGGCCAGCCCAGCGTCGCGTGGGGCCAGAGGGCGGAAGAAAACCAGGTGTCGAGCACGTCCTCGTCTTGCCGGACGTTCTCCGTCCCAAGCGCGATTATCGCTTGCTCTCTGGTTCTTGCAAAAGCGTGTCGGGGGGGAGCGTTTTCATCAGCGCCCTCGTTTTCAGCATACCAGACCGGAATTCGATGTCCCCACCAGAGTTGGCGGGAGATGCACCAATCGCGAATATTCTCCATCCAGTGCAGATAGATGCCTTTGTATCGCTCAGGAATGAACTTGATTTTGCCGGATTTCACCACGTCAATGGCGGGTTTTGCAAGGGGTTTCATGTCCACGAACCACTGCTCGGACAGCAGGGGTTCGATCACCTCTTTGCTGCGCTCCGAGATGGGCTGTTGGATGACGTAGTCTTCGATTTTCTCCAGAAAGCCAAGTTCCTCCATCTTCGCGACCACCTGTTTACGCGCCGCGAAACGATCCAATCCGGCGAATTCGCCGGCGAACGGGGTCATTTTGCCGTCTTTCCCGATCACGATGCGCTGCGGCAGGTCGTGCCGCAATCCGCACTCGAAGTCATTGAGATCGTGCGCGGGCGTCACCTTCACAGCCCCTGAGCCGAACTCCGGTTTCGCGTAGTCGTCCGCGATGAGAGGAATCTCGCGGTCTGTGAGGGGCAACTTGAGCATTTTTCCGAAGTGGGGCTGATAGCGTTCGTCCGCCGGATTCGCCGCCACCGCCGCGTCTCCTAGCATCGTCTCCGGGCGCGTCGTGGCGATCGTGACGCTTCCTGAGCCGTCGGAGAAGGGGTATATGAAGTGGTAGAGCTTGCCCTTCACCTCCTTCGTCTCCACCTCGATGTCGGAGACCGCAGACTGAAACTTCACGTCCCAGTTCACCACTCGAAATCCCCGGTAGATGAGTCCGCGCTCGTACCAGCTTCGGAACTCCTCCATGATGGCGTCTTCGTAGGAGGCGTCGAGGGTGAAACGCACTCTCTCCCAGTCGTAGGAGCAGCCGAGCTTCTCGAACTGATGGTAAATCTTCGTGCCGTACTGTTCGCGCCACTCCCAGCATTTTTCGATGAATTTCTCGCGACCGAGGTCGTGCCGGGTGATCCCTTCTTTCGCAAGTTCGCGCTCCACCACGTTCTGCGTCGCGATTCCGGCGTGATCGGTTCCCGGCAGGCAGAGGGCGGCGAACCCGCGCATTCTGTGCCATCGCGTCAGAGCGTCGAGGACGGAGTTGTTCAGGGCGTGCCCCATATGTAGGCTTCCTGTGATGTTCGGGGGCGGAATCGTGATGCAGTAGGGTGTCTTGTTCGGGTCCGGCTCAGCGTGAAAATAGCCTCGTTCTTTCCACCACTGATACCATTTGTCTTCGATCGCGGCAGGTTCGTAGTTTTTCGGGAGTTCGCGAGGCGCGAGTTCGTCGTTCGTTGCAGTCATTTTTTCAGGTCTCCAGTGTCGCGTGGGGCGGGCGGGCAAGCATAACAAAGCCCGCGCCCTCTCTTGAATTTGCGTTCAAGAAGGACGCGGGCTAAA
>JAYVOT010000787.1:0-4309 GCA_043757795.1 Chthonomonadaceae bacterium
CGTAGGGGGTTCTTCGATGGACTTTTCGTCTTGTGCAAGACTCCTTGTGGTAATTGATGCACAGAACAAAACTGCCATCATGAATTTTAATTTCATGCTAAATTCCTTTCCAGTAAACAAATTGATTAACTCTGAAAAAATTGTCGGATTATGAATATCTTAACTTAATAACTTCGCCAAAAAATAACTTTAACCTTGCAAGAGAATAGGGTTCCCGTCTCGGAGGCAACAGAGCTGCCACGCCGTTTACGTTCAAAATGGTTAGGGCGGCTTTGAATAATTGCCTTCGACGAACCTATGTGCGGAGGGCGCGCCAGCGAAGTTGCGTTACGAGGTTCTTTGGCGCTTTGTATCGGAAAGTTGCGAACATGACGCAAATAGATGGGTCTTTGAGATCGTATGAATGTTAGCGGCGTGATGCGTTTTCATCAAACTTCACATTCTAAATCATGTTGCGGCCAATCCTCTTAAATGCAATTTGCTTCGTTTGAGACTGGTTTCTCAAGTCGTGTACAGGAAGGTGAACCTGAAAGCGCATATTGTTCGGAATAGCAGCAAAAAGCGAGGTTATTCGATTGGATTCTCAGCTCGTTGCCGTCACGAGTCAGTGCGGCATTTTTGGAACGTTCGCGATTTACCTCTTCTTTTGCTTGCGTTCAGGGAATAGAAATGGGGTCGCGTTAATTGGCGGAGTCCTTTTCGCAATCATTTTTGAGCATCTGAACGTAGTGCGATTCGCTCATGTGCGAGGGGGTTACTCATATCATCCTGCATCCTGGTTTCAAATCGCGGGAGATACGCCGCTCTATGTGCCGCTCGCATGGGGTTATATTCTCGCAACTTCACGCACGCTTACGGATCGTCTTCGCCTGAAGTTCTGGGCGCGCCCCTTTTGCGACGCTCTTTTGACTCTGTTGATAGACACCAGTCTGGATGTCGTCGCGATTCGCCTTCATTTCTGGAGTTGGCGGGGGATCGGGAGGAGAGAGGGATTTTTCGGAGTCCCGGCAGATAATTTTCTAGGCTGGCTGTTGGTCAGTTTATCTTTCTCAATACTGGTTCGCGGACTGGACTCTCCCTACTTTGCTCGATCCGTTATGAAAATAGCACGACAATCGCCGCGCGCCAGAACCGCTCTCTCTATGGCGTTTCACTGGCTTTTGCTTCCTCCCATTGCATTCGCACTCTATCTGGGGCTTGAGAAAAGCGTGGGGCTGTGCTATCGAATGTTTCAAGCCAATACGCTTCAGCGCCAACTTCTGATTCTTCTGGCGTATATCGTCGTTTTTTTGAGCGTCGTCGCGCTCGGCGCAATGCGTGAGCGTGAGTATGGGAGATCGGACACTTCTCCGGAAATGTTGCAGGAAACTTCGGAATTCGCACAGGCGACAAACCTCTCGCGCCTATCATTTCATCTTTTCGGCGTGTTCGGACTTCTTTACCTTACACTCGTCGGGGCGCGTCCGGAGTGGGAACTGTGGCTGGCGACAGGCGCGGCGTGGGGGCTGGAGCGGGGCGTAGGAGAGTTGTCAAAGCAACGAGTTAAAGTCTGAACGTTTCGACCAACTCCTTTCGACATGATTTTATCGCCGCATTTTATGATAAACTGTTTCATAGTGTCTCCTCATTGCTGACGGTTGCGGTGAACTTATCATACGACGAAAGAGACGTTAGTTGCTTTTTTGGTTGCGGCTAAGCCGCACCAAGACCAATTTTGAAAAGAAAACATACAAGGACGAAATGTCCAGGTATTGAAAACACGGTTCGTGAGTTTCAAGGTTTGGGCTATCGGGGTTTGGAAGCGCTCTGCGCTTAGCGGGTTGTTGAAATGAAAACACCCGGCACAAATTTGCAAAGGGCTTGCCCGATGTGACAATTCGCATCTTTTTACTCTCCCTTCTCCCGCAGCGCGGGAAAAGGAGGTCGGGGCATGAGGGCTCCCCGCCGAAGGCGCTATAGCGAAGCGGCTCTGCCCGTCGTGACGATTCGCAAGGATGCAGTGAATAAAGACGCCTTCGAGTTTCTCACGTCCGGAGAACGCCCACTCATTTGCCGGGTGTTTTCAACGCACGGATTTGTTAGTTGCGTAACATGAGTAAAATAATTGCCTATTATTCTTATTTCTTCTCAATAAAAGCGGGTAAGCCCTAAGCCTAAGTGCGTAAGAGGTTCCAAACCTCGCTTTTTCGGCAATCAGTGCGAGCGAAGACATCTTATTCTTGCCACTCACTTTGTCTATTAAGAAGTCAATGACACACACTTCCAGTTTTACGCCTTCTTGAGCGCGGGAACCAAAACTCACATCGCGCTTACCAACACGATAGCGAACCGCAAATTCAGAAGCGTTGTTAGTATTGGGAATCTCAGGATGGGACAAAACCAGCCCTAAACGCGGTCTCGAGACCCGATATAGATGGGATTCAAGACCTCGCACCACCCCTCATCCTTTCTCCCTAAAAGGATAATCGCAACACGGCGGAGAATCTGGATGTCAAGATACAGTGCGGATTTGGGAGACTCACACGTGGCGGATGAAATGGCGTCGGAAACGAAAAGTTGGCGGGCGGTTGGGCTGTTTTCAGATCATTTTCTGACTTATCGGTTGAAGCGGGATCAGTCCGACTTCTGGGAATCGGAAGCGCAAGCCAACGCAGGGTTTGACTTCGTGACTGAGCTTTTTAAGAAGTACTCTCAGACGCTGAAGGACAAGAGCGAAGAAGAGAACGAAAAGTATCTCATCTCGCCAATCCTGGAAGCGTTGGGCTTTCACACTCAGAATCGCGCAAAAATTCCCGGGATTCTCCTGAATCGCCGCCCGGATTACCTCCTCTACGCCTCGCAAACCGATTCTGACAGAGCCTTTAAGACAGGCGTCTACTACGCATCCTGCATCGGACTCGTCGAGGCGAAACGGTGGTCGCAGGAGCTGAATATCGCTGACAACGGAAAGTCTGCGCAGACTCCCGCCGTTCAACTCTCGCAATATCTCTCTAATACCGCAGGAGTCAATTGGGGGATTCTCACCAATGGGAGAGTCTGGCGAATCCAGGCGCGAACGGGAGTCGCCAGCGCTTATTTCGAGTTCGATCTGGCGAAAATCGCACAGCACGATGGCTTGGAGGCGGGCGAAAAGAAGGCTAGAGACGAGTTTCGACTCTTCTATTCCCTCTTTCATCAGAAGCGATTCGCACGAAGGGGAGAGACTTGCGACCTCGAACTGATCCGACAGGAGGCGCAACGCTTCCGGGAAGAGGTGGAAGAAGACCTGCGCAAGAACGTTTTCGAGTGCGTGGAGAAGTTGGCGAAAGGCTATTTATACGCCGAAGACAACGGCTTGACGACCGAGAACCTCCCGGAAATCTACGAAAACTGCCTCATTATCCTCTATCGAATCCTCTTCGTGCTGAACGCCGAAGCGAGGGAGCTTCTCCCCACGACGACCGCCGATGATCGGAGTCGCGCCTATGTCAACGATTATGGAATCGATCTTGTCCGGCAGATTCTCTCAGGCAGGGGCGCTCAAAGGTATCAAGGGGAGGCGACTTTCGAACTGAATACACGCTTCCGCTCCCTCTTCGCGCTCATCAATGGCAAACCCCCGGCTCCCGGCAAACCAGATATGAACGAGAAATTGAATATCCCGCGCTACAACGGCGGACTCTTCGACCCGGAACGCTATCCCTTTCTTCTGAAGAAACAGGTTCCCGATTTTTATCTCTCGGAAGTGATTCGTCTCCTCACCTTTCGAGAAGACTCCGACAAACAAGTCTACTCCTTCGACTATCTGAATCTCGGAGAGCGACACCTCGGAAGCATCTACGAGGGTCTGCTTGAACACAGGCTTGAGTCGATTCCCGATGCCGCCGGGTTTGACGACATCAAACTTGTCAACGATAAGGGCGAGCGCAAAACCTCGGGAGCCTACTACACGCCGCAGGGGTGGGTGGAGTATATCGTGCGAAAGACGATTTCGGCGCTCCTGCCGCCGGACGAGACTCCTGATGACGCAAGCGTCGCCCCGGACGACTCCTTTGCAAAAGCCGCCCTCAAGCTGAAAATCTGCGACCCGGCGATGGGAAGCGGACACTTCCTCGTGGAGGCGTGCAGTTTTCTGGCGGAGGTGATCGCGACGCATCCCACCACTCAGATCTATCCGCCGAACGAAGGCTCTCAGGAGACGACGCTCGCCTATTGGAAACGCCGGGTTGTGGAAAGTTGCATCTACGGAGTCGATGTGAATCCCCTGGCGGTGGAGCTTGCAAAACTCTCCCTCTGGCTCAAAACGGTGGATCGAGTCCCGCTGAATTTT
>JAYVOT010000788.1:0-4309 GCA_043757795.1 Chthonomonadaceae bacterium
TGCCGTATCTGTTCGAGGGGCTTGAGGGCGAGTCCTCCAGTGGGTGAGTTTTTCTTCTTCGAGTTCGTCGAAACCGTTTGTACCAAAGTTCCCGCAACAAAGCAGTCCGACAGCGTTTTCGACGCAGCCGTCGCCTAGTTCGCTTCCGATAGAGCGGATGCAACCGGCATGACAGCGGCATACATTTCAACGGCGGACATGCCTGCATTTGCGCTCAGACCAAGCCATGCCATCAGTTTGTCCCCTCCGCTTGCCTTCGGGTTTTCGAGCATGGAACCCAGGTTGTCAGCGGCATCTATGGAGTTGAATAGACAATAACTTCGCCAAATTGTTAGGAGTGTCACTCCTCGAAGTCTCCTATTCAGAAGTCTCTAAGCGACCGATTTCACTTTATCGTCCGTTTTAGGAAGCTGTAATGGCTTTATGCCGCAGCAAATACAGGGTTATTACTCCCCAAAACGTTGTGGATGAACCCGAGACGGGACACTTTCGCCAAAACCTCATCCCTATTAATTGCTTCCGGTTTTTCCTGAAGGTATTTCATCACCTCGGAGACGTATCCAGCGCCTCGAGCATAGGATTTCAAATTCAAAATACCGGGGTCAGGAAACTCCTTCCGCATCGGCTTTAACAAGGCGCGTCCGAGGCTTGACATGAAGAAGGAGAGACCGATTCCTCTGTTCGTATGACTTGTTCATAGGAGATCGGGATCGCTTCACGCTGATGGGTGTTCGCCATCGCGATGGTAAAGACTGCCACTCCCGGAATCGGCTTGGACGCCATTGATGAGTAGAATCGGTTTATGCCATGCGTCTTTTTGCCGGACTTGCTGATAACCGTCTCGTCGGACATGAGAATATTGGGCGTTGAAGGGTCCTGATGGCGGGTCTGCCGGAACTGTTGCAACGTTTGATCCCAATCTATTTTCGTATTCGAGAAACAGTTTACGGTTCGATAGCTTCCACCTTTTTTCGTCCATCCGGAGATTCCGAGTTGAGTTGCCCGTCCCGATGAGCTAAGCATTCCGGCAGCGATGATTTGCAATTGCCGAAGAGTTGCGGCAGGCATAAGTTTTGACAAACAGGGGAGGAAGGGTAAAACGCTTTACGGACTGCGTGCAGGTTCAAAAAGCCAATGGAGGCGAGGATGAATCGGTTTCCGGTGAGAATTGCGGCTATTCTGTTTTGCATTGCGATCAATATTTCGACGGGCTACAGCCAACAAACGCCGGAGGCGCCCGCCCCGAAAGCGCCTGGAAAACTGCTGGACATAGGCGGCTACAAACTGCATCTCCATGTCACTGGGAAAGGAAACCCGGCTGTCGTGCGGATATTGGAGGAGAAGCGGAAGCAAAAAATCGATTTTGCCACGCTTTCGAACAATAGCAAAGTCATCTATGCTCAGAGCAGCGGTCACCGCATTCATCTCGATCAACCGGAATTAGCGGTCGATGCAATCCGTCAGATCGTTGAAGCTGTCCGGCGACACGCCCGTCTTTCGCCAAACTGACCGGTCGCTCAAATCGTTTCTTATTGCGAAGAGGAGGTTATTCATGCGACCGCAACCGATGATCGCAGTTTCGGATGTTCAAAAAAGTAGCCTCTTCTATCAGCGTCTCCTGGGATGCACTAGCGGGCACGGCGGCGGCAAGTACGAGATGCTCATCCATGACGACACTCTCGTGGATGCAACTTCACAGTTTCAAAGCCGATCATCATCACGGGCGAATCGGCGATCCGGACTCGAAACCTTATGGGAATGGAGTGTTGCTCTGGTTCGAAGTCGAGGATTTCGATGCCGCCCTTTTGCGCGTTGAGGAACTGAAAGCGGAGATCGTGTTGCCCAAACATCGGAATCCGCCGGATGGAAACGGGGGACCGAACCACTGGGAAATTTGGCTCCGGGATCCGGATGGAAACGGCATTGTTTTGGCTAGCCCATACAATTCTGCGGGTTGAACTTGAACTTTCCGGAATTCGTGTAAGCGTCTACAAACTCACGTTCGAAATCTCGAAAGTCTGCACGGTGTCTGCCGGAAACCACGACTTGAACGCTTTTCCGGCGAGTTTTGTATCGGCATGAGAGGCGTACTTCTCCCCTGCGCCAGTGTTTGTCGTCCACCGTTTGACGCCCCCTTTCGCAGATTTGAATCGGGAGAGGTCGTATGTGATCCATTGTCCTGCGTTGTGGTAGTTCACTGAGATCAAGACCAGTTTCTTCGCCGCTGAGTCATAAGCCGCGACTGTATTTTTGTCCCCGCTCTCCAGCAACTTCATTCCTTTTTTGAGATGCCGGGAGAACTGCGCCATCACGAAATACTTCGGATTCGCCGGTCCGATCCAGTTGTCGCCAGGATTGCACTGGATCAGGCCCCAACCCCCGCTATCGAAGGGTTGCCAGTAGACCCAGGCGCTCGCATGCATCTCATTGATGTCTCGCATGATCGAGTCCGCCATCGTCATTCCGCTATTGTCGCTCTCCCCATACTCCGATTGCCACAGTTTTTTTGAGCCGATTTTCGACCTCAACACGCCTCGATTGGGTCCGCGATAGGCGGCTTGCCCATAGTAGCCGTGAACATTCACCTTCGATACCAGGTTTTTCGTGGCGGCATCGAATCCGCCCCAGGTCGCGATCGCATCATCGACCGAGTTTTCGTCAGAAGCGGTGATTCCTGTGGATTTAAGGCCTCGGGCGTCGAGTTCCTGCCGAAGATATTGGATGATCGATATCTGCGTCACAGTGTCGAAATGACTTCCCTCCTGCCCTCCATTCGATTTCCACCACCAAGCTCTCGGCTCATTGAAAGGCTCGATGTAGTTGAAATCGATGCCCCAACTTGCCTTCGCAACCTGCGCCACTGTCGCTATGTACTTTGCGTGCAACCGATAGTTCTTTTTCGGCAAGTTGTCTTTCCCGTCGGCGCTGCCTGCCGGATTTCGATTCTCGAGCATCCACCACATCGGGGAGTTGGAAAACAGCTCGAACTCGTCGACTCCCCTGGCTTTCGCCTTCGCAAGCGCCAGTCTCTGTTTTGAATCGGCAGTCCAGTCGAACGATAGCGAGTCTGGCTCATCATTCTCAAAATTCGTCCAGAACCCTTCAATTTTCTTGAAATTCGGCATGGCATCAGTTGTCGTCATTCCAGATCTGCAACCCCCGAGATTGTAGCGCGCGATATTGAAGCCCAGTCCGGGAAGAGGCTTGCCTTGCCAACTGACCATTTTGGTCGAAAAAGCGATGTCCGCGAGGTCGTCCCGATCTCCAAACTGATTCGACCACCAGCAGAGCGAGCATCCCCACCCCTCCCACGCCCCGAAGGTCTTCGTCGGCTCGATTGTGGTTACATAGTCTGCGCTGGCGATCAAGGGCGCCATTGCAATGAGGGCAAAACACGAAACGATCGTTTTGGGAAGTCGGTTTAGCATGTTGGGAAGTCGGTTTAGCATGTTGTTCTCCTGGAAGTTTGCGGTCAGTCATTTCTTTGTTGGCGGCGTTCCGAAATCGCGGACTGGGGAACGCAGGGTTGAGACCCCCTATCCATACGCGCAAAACACCCTGATCGACGACAGAGCCTCTTCATCGGTAGCCTCCCGACCTGCGCGCCACTCCGCATAGTCGGCTTCACCACAACTTGACAAAGTCTATCACTTCGAGTATTCTTCCGATGTGAGCAAATGGTCGACTAAGAAGTTTTCGATTTGCCCGTCTACAAAATGACGGGTTTGGCTTGTGCGGGAAGACTTGTCGAAGCGATACATTCAGATTCAGAAGCGATGCATTCAGATTTGCAGGTTAGCAATGCATATGTCTTCACCTGAGAACGAATGCGGAGCGCCGCAAAATAAAAGGCATACAAATGGAAGAGACAGAATTGTCCGACAAAGCGCGTAACGAACAGGCAGCCCTGGAGGCGTCAACAGAGAAAAGAAGGTTGGGAAATCTTCGATTAGAAAGCAATATCGAGGCTCTCGAAGAGATTGTGCGCCGTAAACAGGAAATGATCCGAAGGCAAAAAGATTTTTTGGCGCTGATGGCAGCCGAACGTGAAGTTCTCGATGCCGACTATCGACGCATTTGCGAAGCGACTACTGGACGCTGATGCGAAAGGAGGATCGCCAGGATACGAGACTGCGTTTCGATTTCCGTTGCGGCTATTGCAAAGTAAACGAAACCGACATCGGCGCAGAATTGACCACAGACCACTTTCGTCCTCGAGCCCATGGAGGGGATGAAAGTTCGGACAATCTTGTCTACTCCTGCCATGCTTGCAATGAGTTCAAGAGCCAATACTGGCAAACAGAACCGG
>JAYVOT010000789.1:0-4306 GCA_043757795.1 Chthonomonadaceae bacterium
CGACGCATTACTGAAACTTGCGCAGGCGTTAAAGCGATAAAACGATAAAACGATAAAACGAAGATTCAGACTCGAATTTCAAACTACGGATATGCGCCTAAATGAATGCACTGAGTTCTGTTCATTTTTGAGATCAAACTCACCTAAATTCCAGTGCAATAATTGTTGGGCGACTCCTAAGGAGCTATGTTCGGGTAGATGCTTTTGTTGCACGAGAACCAGGGGCGGCGAAGGCGATCGTAAAGAAGGTGTTTGACATGACCGTCCATCCAGAGAGTGGTGGAGCCTGAGCGATGCAAGAGGTGAAAATGCTCGCTGTACTTCCCTTGCGGCGGACTTGTTTCCCAATCCGGCTCTTGCAGGAAGTTGCATGCGGGCACGTAGTAGCCATGCTCCCACAAAGCGAGGGTCGAGGAAGGGTCGTCGATCTCGGCGTCTTTAGGCGCGATGGCGCAGTATCTCCCGGACGCGGGATCGACGACGGAAGACTTGTAGAATGGGCTGAACTCGTTCCCTTCGACTCCGGGATGATCCGAATAGTAGAGGGAGGAACCGATAGGCGAGAAGATATTGAGGGCGAGAGCCATTTGCCATCCGTTCGGCACATCAGGGCAATGTTTGATCGCGGCGCTCTTCAGATAGGGGTCGATACCTCCAGGATGAATCGGGTGAGTGGCGGGGAGGAGCATGTTTCCTGTAAAGGAGTTGTCGTCATAGTCCGACGTTTGATTGTCGTAACCGATCCAGGGTTGTGCGAGGGAGTAGGAGGAGTCCGGTCGTCCGACTGTGAACGCGGGGACTTCGCTTTCGTCGTTGTCCATCGCATAGAGCCTCAACGCCATTCCAATTTGACGCATATTGCTGGCGCAAGCGGTCTGACGAGCGGATTCGCGGGCGGTGGAAAGAGCCGGAAAAAGCATGGCGGCGAGAATTGCGATAATCGCGATGACGACAAGCAGTTCGATGAGTGTGAAGGCGCGAGATCGAAAAAACATCTCTTGAATCCTTAACTATTCGCCTTAAAGTACAAGAAAAATTAAGAATATCTCGTAATTATACAGGCTATCTATAGTATATTTGATATTGCGCCAAATTGCAACCCCTGAATCGTAAATATTGCGACCATTCTTCCCCTCTCTTTTTGTAGTTGCGTCGAGTTTTCAATCGGGAGACAGGTTCCTCGCCCAAGTTGCGACAGCAGAACTGCTCTGTCCCTCGTGACAGAAAACGACGTTGAGCCTCTCGTGTCCGCAATAAGACTGGTGCGCATCGCTATCAAACCGGTGTTTTTCAAAGCTCGTCTTGATAGCGTCTCTCTGCAACGGTGCGTTGCATCTCATCGGTCTGAGAAAAATTTCGCTAGTGGTTGAAGAGAAACTCTTTGCTGTTGAGCAAAACCCAGAGCATGTCCTCAAAGGCTTTTCGTCGCAGGTCCGCCAGTTGCAGTGAGGTTGGATTCGAGGTCGCAGGTTGCATGGCCCGCTTCAAAGCAGTCAAGTCCGCTGTTCGCTCCGTCGGTTTCGGCGCTCTGCCGAGCGCAGTCCAATAGAGTTCATCCAGAATGAGCGTATCGCTTTTGCCCGATTGAACCAGTTTAGCCGCAATGCCGCCGTCCGAAGTCACCTTTCGATTGATGAGTTCGCCGTTGATGAAGAGTAGGGCTTGAGCCATATTCGGCTCCTGACTCCTTTCGCATTCGCAGGTGATCTGGCGCGGAGGGCGACCCAAAATATCCATAAAATCAGACTTGACTTTCGTGTCCGGCAACTGAACCGCGCGCAGACCGGGGGGAATTCCTGGAAACTCTTCTTGAACGCCGGTGACTGCACTGAGAGCGTCCAACAGCTCTTCCGCAGTCATTCTGCGTGCCGAAAAATGGCTGAAAAATCGGTCGTCCTTGCGATTTTCAGTATTTGCCGCAGATGAAAGTCGGTACGTTTGAGAAGCGACGATCCGACGCATCAAATAGCGAAGATCGAACTTGTGCTTGACGAAATCTGCAGTCAAAGCGTCGAAGAGGACAGGGTTCGAGGCTGGGTTCGTTTCGCGGAGATCATCCACCGGTTCGACAAGTCCCCTCCCCATGAAGTGCGCCCAGACTCTGTTGACGATCGAGCGGGAAAAGTACTTGTTGTCCGGGCGAGTTAGCCACTCGGCGAAGAAGGCTCTGCGTTCGAGCGGCGAGTTTAGGGCGAGGACAGGTCCTCCCAACGGTTTGGCGGCGACGGGTTTTCCTAATCTGGGTTGGATCAGATCTCCCTGTTTGGAGTTATACACAGTCATCTCATCGTTGATATAGATGCCTTGATCCGCCTTGAATTTGACTCGCGAAAACAGATTCGCCATGCCGTAGTACTCGTTTTGGGTCCACTTCTCTAGCGGGTGATTGTGGCATTTCGCGCACTGCACTCGAATTCCCATGAAGCCCTGGCTGATGTTCTCCGCCAACTCCTCCGGTTTGAGGGCGGTGCGAAAATAGTTTGCAGGACCGTCCAAAAAGGTGTTCCCTCTGGCAGTCAAAATTTCCCTCGCCATCGCGTCCCAGGATTTATTGTCCCGCACGGAGTCGTGAATGTAGCTGTAGTACGCCCACATGCCCTTGTCTTTGAGCATTCCGCGATTCACTCGCAAAAGATCACTCCACTTATACGCCCAGAAGTCTATAAATTCAGGCTTCGCCATAAGCGCATCAACGAGGAGTTCCCTTTTTCGAGGGTCCCTATCTTTCTCGAAGGCGCGCGCGGTTTCCGATTTTGGAAGCTCGCCGGTGAGATCAAGCGTGACGCGCCGCAGGAATTCCAGGTCAGAGGCAGCGGGACTTGCCCGAAGATGGAGAGCGGAGAGTTTCGCGAATACGTGATCGTCGATATAGTTGGTGTTCGGTCGTTTTGCAAAGTCGGCGGGCGAGAGCTTGTAGGGGTACGGAACAAGGATATTCGCAACAGCGACTCTGTCTTGATAGCCTAACATGATCGCTGTCTGTCCTACGCCTGAAATGGAAACTTTGCCTTCTTCCGTGACAGTCGCGACGTTCTCGTCGTTCGTAGCGTATCTCGTCCAGTGAGATACGTCCCGCGAATTTCCGTCTGAAAAAAGCGCTTCAACTTTCAATTGAGAAATGGATTTTGGCGAAAGAGACTGTTCGGAAGGAGTGACGCGCAATGCAACGACGCGAGGATCGTTTGAATTCGGAGGGGGAGCGCCTTGCTTGAGCCAACTCAGCAAAATCCGCTGTTCGACAGAGCCTTTTTTAACCGCTAGTCCGCCGAGGTGAGAGAGTTCCAAAAGCGGTTTTCTGAGGAAGAGACTTTTTTCCGGTTGGGCGAGGTCTATTCGTCTCCCGCGAGACAAACGCGTGATGGCAAGATAGTCCAGTTCGGGGGCATATCCCCTCAACGAGAGTTTGAATCCCGCTTTGCCCGCCGCCGCTCCATGACATGTTCCGGAGTTGCAACCGGATCGGGTGAGAACAGGAATCACTTCGTTGACAAAACTTACGGACTTTGAAAGCGCATTCTTTCCAGTCGGCTTGTTCGAAGGAGATGCATTCGTATCCGTTCCGAAAAGGGCCGAACAAAGGGCGAACGCTAGCGCAACTCTAAGTCGCATTAAGAAAGACATGGAGACTCCCCGGATGAAATGAATATGATGTTTTGTGACAGATCGCTTTAGGAATAGTTTCAATTCTTAAATCGGTCTTCTTGTCATCTCATGTTACGCAACCAACAAATCCGTGTATTGAAAACACCATCAAATGAATGGGCGTTCTCCGGACGTGAGAAACTTTTATTCTCTGTATCGCTGCGAATCGCCACGACGGGCAGAGCTTTTTCGCTATAGCGCCTTCGGCGGGAAGCCCTTCGGGCGATAATTCAACCCGCCACTCTGGGAATCGTCACATCGGGCAAGCCCTTTGTAAATGCGCCATCGGCGGAAGCGTTTTTTGGACATAGCTATGCTGGACCTTCAAACTTGACGCAAATAGATTGGTTTTTGAGACCCCTGAATCTCACGAACCGGGTATTTTCAACACCATGACATTTCGTCTTGCAGAGTGCGTAACATGAGTTATCCTATAGAGGGATCAACGCCAGGCGCGCCACAACTGCAATTTCTCGTCGAACCACGATCGGACAGCCTGCATTCTTTCTTTTTGAGTCAGGGCGTAGTACCCGCCGACGAAGAGACTGACGCCTGCAAAAAGCGCTAGCAAGGTGACCCCGTATCCCGCCAGATTGCGCACGAGGATCGAGGAGGCGAAACCGACTAGGAAACTGAGACCTGTCGCGGCGTACGCGCGAATTCG
>JAYVOT010000790.1:0-4299 GCA_043757795.1 Chthonomonadaceae bacterium
CCTCGTTTTCACGTCGCCAAAGTCTACCGAGTCCGAGTGCGCGGGTTCGTAGATAAAATCGCGGCGAAAAGATTGATGGAAGGCGTGCAGTTGGAGGACGGCAAAACGGCGCCCGCGGGATTAAAATTTATTGAATGGAAAGACGACACTCAGTCCTCAATTATAGACATCACGCTTTATGAAGGCAGAAACCGGCAGGTGCGCCGGATGATGGAAGAAGTCGGCCACCCTGTGCGCGAACTGCACAGAGTCGCCTACGGCAACTTGAGAATGAAGGGGCTATTGCCCGGAACCTGGCGCAAACTCCGCCCGGACGAAGTCGAATCCCTCCTTGCTCTTGCTCAGCCCACTCCCACTCCCGGCATTCGAGAGAGAAGAGAGAAACTGCCCTATCGTCCTCGAAACCCGAAAGCGCCGGAGCCTGAGACTCAGACTTTCCCCGTTCGCCCGCCGTCGAAACACCCTCAGCCCCGTCGCAAGACCGGAGGCAATCCTTGAAGCGTTCCCCTCTCGTCGTCATAGCCGCGACTCTTTCAATTTTACTGTGCGCCTACCTGGCTGGCGTCGGAGGTTGCAAGGTTCTTGCGCCTGGATCAACTCATTCGTCTGCCAATCTCGCCTCCCCTGAAGGTCAAAGCGACGAAAAGACTTCCGCCTTCCCGGTTGCAATCTCGGACGACGCGGGACGGATGCTTAAGATTCAAAAACGGCCGCTCCGAATCGTCTCACTCAGCCCGGGGAATACGGAACTTCTATTTGCCATAGGAGCGGGAAACAACGTCGTTGCAGGCACTGAGTCGGATGATTTTCCGACAGAGGCGAAAAAGCTCCCGCATATCGGAGGGTTCGCAGCGAGCGACCTTGAGAAAATTTTGGTTCTGAAACCTGACCTCGTCGTCTCCGGCGGATCACTTAACACGAAGTTAAATCAAGCCCTTGAAACGGCAAAAGTTCAGACTCTGGTTTTAGAGCCGCACACGCTTTTGCAAGTATCGAACTCGATTCGCCTTTTAGGACACGCAACCGGACATGATATTCAAGCCAACAAAGTCATAGAGACTATGAATGCCCGAATTGAAAGCGTTCGCAAAAGAGCTGCAACGTTCCCCGCTCGCCCGACCGTCTTGATCCTATACGATGTCAACCCGCTCTACACGTCGCCAACGGAATCCTTTATCCACGATCTCATCAACGTCGCAGGCGGCAGGGACGTAGTCGAAAAAACTCTGTCCGGCAATATCATCTCCTCCGAGCAGGTTGTATTGGCTAAGCCGGACGTCATCATCTGCGGCAAATACCTGGAAAACAAAGTGAAAGCGATGCCGGGATGGAAGTCTATTCCTGCAGTGAAAAACGATCGTTTCTTTCATTCTACGGATGAATCGGTTCTGGTTCGTCCTTCTCCGAGACTCGCTCAAGGAGTGGAAGAGTTGGCGAACTACCTGCATCCCTCAAAGTAATGGCGGCGGATATTTGAAGCAGGCGAAAGAAGTAAAAAAGAAGAGAAGCGCATCGCTCGCTTTATTTGCGATGACCGCAGCTGTCTTATGCCTGTTTGCTCTGGATGTCTTGACGGCGTCTTCGCAAGTGGTCGCCATCATCCCTCCTGCAGAAGCTGTGAGGGTTTTGTATGCCCATTTGACTCCTTTCCCGCATGCCCCCATTGATCCAAGCATCGACACGATAGTCTGGGAAATACGCATCCCCCGTGCGATCGGGGGGGTGTTGATCGGGATGCTGCTAGCTCTTGCCGGCGTCGCCTTTCAAAGCCTTCTTAGGAATCCTCTTGCAGACCCTTATATGGTTGGCGTGTCAGCGGGTTCTGCGCTTGGCTCCGTCTCCGTCGTTTTGCTTGGAGGAGTGGGACTTCTAGCCGGTTTCATGCAGCCGCTCGCCGCTTTTGCCGCAGGGTTGCTGACCATGATTGTCGTTTACAGCATGTCTCGGTGGAACGGCAGGCTTTCGACGCAGAGTTTTCTCCTGACAGGCATCGTAGTCGGGACTTTTCTCTGGTCATTCCTTCAACTCTCGGTCGCTATTGCGCTCAGAGCGAAAGACTCAGGCAAGGCTGAGTCGATTATCGCACAGCAGTTAGGCAGTTTGGAGTCTATAGGGTGGGCGAGTTTACTAGCTCTCATCCCCTTCGGAGTCATCGGATTGGTTGTTTTGGCGATGAGTTGGAGAGAGTTGAATCTAATGGCTCTTGGAGAAGAAAGCGCTTCGCACCTCGGAGTGGATACGGAGGGCTTCAAACGAAAGGTGATTCTCGCAGGATCTCTCGTGACGGCGGCGGCGGTTTCCACCGCCGGTATTATCGCTTTTGTGGGAATGATTACGCCGCACATCGCTCGCAGGTTAGTCGGCCCGGATCACCGCGCGCTTTTGCCCGCCTCCATGCTTTTAGGCGGCTTTACCCTCCTGCTTTCAGACTGGCTTTCAAGAGTGTTTCTTCATGACCTTCAGATCGGCGTGATCACCTCTCTGATAGGCGCGCCGGTTTTCTGTTTCCTGCTGAGAAGCCGCAAGCAGACTTAGAACCGCGGAATACGGGAATCAAGACCCGCGAAACGATCGGGGAAATGCGAATGCAAAGGAGAGAATAAGGGATTAGGATTGCGCGTCCTTTTAAAATTTAATGATTGAAGCCAAACACCTCTGCAAATCTTTCAAAGACCCAAAACAAGGGCAGGTTCAAGCCGTCAAGGACATCTCATTCGAGTGCAAACCTGGCGAAATTTTCGGTCTGCTCGGACCGAACGGAGCGGGCAAAACGACTCTTCTACGAATGCTCTCTACCATCTTGCAACCCACGAGCGGAACGGCGACCATAGCGGGGTTTGACGTGGTGAAGCATCCTGAAGAGGTTCGACGCAATATCGGATTCCTTTCAAACTCCACAGCGCTCTACGAACGAATGACGGCTCGTGAAATGGTCGACTATTTCGGAAAACTTTACGGACTTTCGAAGGTTGAAATCAAGGAACGAAGCGAAGAAATTTACGCTGATTTAGAGATGGAAGATTTTCTGGATCGAAGGTGCGACAAGCTCTCTACCGGTCAGAAACAACGCGTCTCTATCGCGCGAACGATCCTGCACAGGCCTCCGGTTCTTTTTTTTGACGAACCGACAAACGGACTTGACGTTCTGACTGCGCGTGCAATCAAACAATTCATACGACGAAGCAGGGACGAAGGACGCACTGTCGTCTTTTCTACGCACATCATGAGCGAGGTGGAAGCACTCTGCGAACGCATAGCGATTATCTACAATGGCGGATTAATCGCCCTCGGAACGCTCCAAGAACTTCGAGAACTGTCCGGTAAAGAGGCGTTCGAGGAGGTCTTCCTCTCACTCATCGGCTATTAGATGATAGGGTAGAGGAGTGAGGAAGAAAAAGTGGACGATAAAGAAGTGGTTATGGAGTAGGTGCATCTAGCGTATAACTTAGAAAACACGCTGCTAAACCCTCATCTCCCTACCCTCTACCCTCTTCCCCATACGCGTTAACTTAAGCCGAAAGTTCGTTCTGGCGCTCCCGGCGCTCCACGCCGCCCCCGATTTCGGGGGGAAGAGAGCTTCTATTGGCAGTTTTTACCGTTCTAGGCGGATATGTTGGTTGCAAATCAGGGTTGACTTCCCGATTTAAAAGGATTTTCCTCCAAAATTGGGGGCGGTGTGGAATGCCAAGGGCGGGATTTACGTGAAACTCCCATCTAACCGGCTTCAAAATCCTTAAGTTAACGCGTATGCCCCTCTTCCCTCTCCCCCTCTTTCCTCTGTTACTGTTTGGTCAGATTGTCGATGTAGTTCGTAAGCAGACTGATTCGGCCGAAGGGAGTTTTCTTCTTGTCGAGTTTCGTCTTTAAAAGCGACATCGTTTTCTTATCGTTTTTGACAAGCGCCGACACTATTTTAGTGAGGGAAGCTTCTTCGGAAACGAGCCAACTTTTATCAACAAAGATCGCTTCAGGAACGACGTCTCCCTCATTAGGATCCGTTTCATGATGCGGAATGGTGGCTTTCATTATTTTTTTCTTATGATGTTCAGCGGTTGAAGTTTTATCGGAACGAGGCGTCTGCACCCCGGCAGTAGGCACGTTCGCCTGAGAAAGCGCGATATTGCTGACCAGAGTCATACCTGATATAGCGATCAATCCAATTATCAAACTAATTCGAGCGTTCATACAACCTCCTAATCACCCGTCAATTTGACTTAACCGGGTAGATGAACTGAAGATAGAGATAGAAAAAAATGAGCGAAAAGGCGAGGATGGCTACTCCGAACATAGAAGTGTGAA
>JAYVOT010000791.1:0-4297 GCA_043757795.1 Chthonomonadaceae bacterium
GGAACCGGCGCTTAAACTGCTCGCTGAAGCGCGCGACGAGACGGGATTGCCGATAATAACGGAGGTGATGGACACTCGAGACGTGGAACTGGTAGGCAACTATACGGATATCTTTCAGATCGGAACGCGCAACATGGCGAACTACTCGCTGTTGCGAGAGGTAGGCAAGACACGCAAACCAGTCATGCTTAAGCGCGGTTGGGCGAGCACGATCGAGGAGTGGTTGCAGGCTGCGGAGTACATCGCAAGTCAGGGAAACTATGAGATCATTCTGTGCGAGCGCGGAATACGAACGTTTGAGACCTATACGCGAAACACTTTCGACATCAATGCCATCGCCGCAATCAAAGAGTTGTCGCATTTGCCGATTATCGCCGATCCTTCTCACGCCACAGGCAAGCGCAGCCTTGTGAGCGCTGTCAGCCTCGGAGCGGTTGCGACCGGGGCGGACGGACTTATGATCGAGACGCACCCCAATCCGGAGCAAGCGATAAAAGATGGTCCGCAGTCTCTCTCATTCGAGCAGTTCGGAAAGTTGATGCAGGACGTTCGTCCGATAGCGGAAGCTGTCGGAAAGACGATGTAGCTTCATGACGAGGACGAACGAGAGTGAAGCGACGGCAACGCAACGCTTCTATTCCGAAGGTGAAGCGTTGCCGTTGTGGGATTGCGTAGCGATCATCGGGGTCGGACTGATGGGCGGTTCGCTCGGTTTGGCGCTGAAGAAACATGCTCTCGCTACAAGGGTGATCGGCTTCGATTTGAACGAACTTTCCTTGAAGAAGGCAGTAATTCGCGGGGCGCTCGACGAGGGTTTCACTGAGATGTCGGCATTGGCGAATGCGGATTTGATCGTCTTCGCCGCTCCCGTCGATGTCGTTCCTGCACTGATGGATTCAGTTGCGACTTTCGTTTCCCCACGAGCTATTTTGACTGATCTCGGAAGCGTCAAGCGGAGGGCGGCGGAAGCGGGAGAGCGGCTTTTCGGGGCGCGATTTCTCGGAGGGCATCCTATGGCAGGCTCCGAGAAGAGCGGAATCGAGGCGGCGAAAGCGGAACTATTCAAAAACGCTTCTTGGATATTCGCCCGTCACGCGGAATTTGAAATATCAAGCGACCCGGTTGCGTCAAGACTTTCGCAAACGGTTCGCGCGCTCGGCGCAAAGCCTGTCGCAATGAGCGTAGAGAAACACGACGAACTCACGGCGTTGGTGAGTCACTTGCCGCACCTCCTCACCTACGCCTACTCGAAAACAGTCGAGGAACATCCTTTCTCAGCCGAGGCGAAAGCGATCTCCGCAGGAAGTTTTCGCGACTTGACTCGTACCGCCAAATCAGACCCCGTCCTCTGGAACGCGATCTTCCGTGAAAACCGAGAGGCTCTGTTAGGCTCTCTTGCATCGCTTCAAATTCGCATCGCTGAGTTGAAAGAGGCGATAGAGAAAGCCGAAGCGTGATTCTCATTCTCATTCTGAGCGTATAGATGACGCTCCACCGCAAAAATTCAAGGATGCAATCGGAAATGTCGTTCGCCCTGAAATTTCTTCGGCAGGGTCAACTTGATTGATAACGCGAATTTGGGGTTAAAGCGATTTTGAATTTCCGTGCGCTGGCTCTTTGCTTGATACTTCGTCTGGCGGAGATGCAAATTCCATTGAATTATGATGAATCAAGCTTCCGGAGAAAAAAGTTCGGGATCAAAGGCAACGGATTTCAATTCGGGGAAACCGAAATTTTCCAGATGAGCGAAAGAGTTTCTTTCATCATTCAGGTCGATCTCAGGTCGGAATTTTGAAGTTGAAAGCATAACTCCGGCTATAAACAGAGAATGGAAGAGAGCTTGGATCGAATCTTCACCGCAACAAGACTGCCTGATTCGCCTTCCCAATCCTTCAATAACAAGTAGACATTTCCAAACTGGAGGCTCAGCCTTCGAATCGAGGCAAGGCTGAAAAATCTCAACGGTTACTTGAATGGAACCTTCGGGAGAGTCTGGAGAGTTTCTATAAAATATTCTGCGTGCGATTGGTATTTTCAAAACTCTTTTCCCTTTTACATTTAAGCCGGAAAACTCGGCCGCTCCTGCATCACATGCAACCGCAACCGCCGGGTCTAGCGCAACCGCCGCCTTCCATCGGGAGGGAGCAGGCGGACTCTTCCGCATAGAGCGGGCCGCCCGTTTTGGCGGTAACGGAGATAATCCGCATTACTTTTTCCGTTCCGCAATCCGGGCAAGCGACCTCCGCGAGTTTTTCCGCCTTGCGAAGCGTTTTGAAATCAGAAGCGCACTCTTTGCAATGAAACTCATAGATCGGCATCTTCGTTCTCCATTTCGGCGCTTCGACCTGCCGCGACCGCGACCGCGCCTTCTCTCGTTTCGGCATCCGGCTTAACAGCGTCCTCTTCATCCGCTTTTAGCGATCCTACGCTGCAACCCCGGCAGGAAGAGCATTTTCCGATTTTTTCTATTTTCAGTTCCGCCGCTGGAAACTCCATCTCCGCTTTGCCGTCGATAAGTTGCACTAGAGCTATCTCGGTTTTGAGGTTGAGATCGAGCACTTTGCCCTGCCCGGAAGGACTCATCACGACCTGCCCGATCTCCGGCAGTTTGGGTTTTGCGTCGCTGGTATCTTGCTCGTAACGAAGGCAACACATTAGCTTTCCGCAAACGCCGGAAAACTTCACAGGATTCAAAAACAGGCTCTGATCTTTCGCCATTTTCATAGAAATCGGGGCGAAATCCGTCAGAAACGTGGCGCAACAGAGAGTCAATCCGCACGGACCAACCCCGCCAATCATCTTCGCCTGATCTCGCGGGCCGACCTGATGCATCTGAACCTTGCATCGAAGCTGACTCGCCGTCTCTCGCACAAGCTCCCGGAAATCCACGCGCGAGTCCGCTGAAAAGTAAAAAGTGACTTGAGAAGCGTCGAAGCAGTACTCCGCTTGCAACAGCTTCATGTCAAGCTCAAGTTGCGCGACTTTTTCCTGACAGACCTTAAGCGCCGTTTTCGCCTGCAAGCGATTCTGGCGTTCTTGTTGAATATCGTCCGCTCCTGCAAGGCGAAGCACCTGTTTCAGAGGCGCTTGAATTTCGTCGTCAATGACGAGTCGAGTTGCAATTTTGACAGTGCCGATCTCAGCGCCTCGAACAGTTTCAACGACAACTCGGTCGTTCTCTTCAAGCGCTAATCCGGCGGGATCGAACCAGTATGATTTCGCGACGCGCTTGAAAGCGACACCGATACAGAGAGGCATATCATTAGCGCCATTCTTCCATAATATGGATGTAGAAAAATATGGATGTAGAAAAGAGAGGTTAGCGGGAAGCGTCGATTAGAAGACTTTTCTTCCTCAATCGATATTATACTTCATCCTTCCCGCTTCCTTCTTAACTATTTTAAGTAGACAAGGGGATTGAGCGGACTTCCAACCGTTTCACCTGGTTTCTGACCGGGCAGCCACCCTTTCAAATCCATTTCTCGGTTCACGTTGTCCGGTTCAGTGATGAGAGTTCCCTCGGCGATGTAGATGACGGTCATCACTTCGCGAGCGATCGTTCCTGCGTTTCCGGGCGCGCAATGCAACGTCCAACCGCTATGAAAAGTCGCGTCCCCCGCTTTCATGTTCGCGTTCACTACTGAGTAGCCTTTGTCTTTCACGGTTTTGTCGAACTCATCGTGAGATTTGTCAGAAATGGCGAGGTGCCCCTGGAAACCTTCGGTGTGCGACTTGGACGCAAAAGTGAGCGCCCCCATCTCGATTGTGACATCCACTAGAGGCATCCACATCGTGAGGGAGCGAATTCCCTTCTGTTCTATGGGCCAGTAATACTGGTCCTGATGCCAGGGAGTGTGTCCTCCGCCCGCTTCTTTATAGAGCGCCTGATCGTGGTAGAGGCGAACCCCGTCCGCTTGCAACAACTCCGCCGCAACCTTCGCGAAGCGTCGCGCTAGCGTGAAGCGAGCGACGCCTTCGTCCAACTGCCAGAGATTCATGATCTGCAGGAAGGCTTTCGAGTAAGTATCGCGCTCCTCCATCGGGCGAGTCTCTTTATTGTTGCGATAGGTAGCTTCCGTGATGACCCGACGATAAGCGGCCGCTTCCGCTTGCGAACATAGTCCGGGCAGCAAAACGTGTCCGTTTTGTTGAAAGTCAGCGATCTTGGTTTGGCTTAGAGAATATTCTCCGGAGAGGTCGGGAAGTTCCAAAATCGACTCTGAATTTAGTTGCGTCATCGTGTTCTCCATATCGTTTGAGTGTAATACTGCTGCGTATTAGCCCCTCGAGGGGTTGA
>JAYVOT010000792.1:0-4294 GCA_043757795.1 Chthonomonadaceae bacterium
AAAGAGACCTGAGCCCGACAGGGGTTAGGAGATGCTCTTTCACCGTTTTCAAGACCGACTTTGCGATCTCCGAATTTGCATTAATCGGCGCAAAGGGCAGACTCAAAGCGAAAATCTGATTAGGTCGAATCGTAGCATCCGGTTGTCCCGGGTTGTCGATTACGTCATACAGGCCCAATCCGTCCTGTCTCACAAAACGAGCTTTGAAGATCGCCGAGGTCATTTGAGCTTGCGTCTTAAAAGCGGAGGCGCTCGCATCTCCAAGCATCTCTGCGAAATATGCCATTGACATGAGGGCGTTGTACCACAGCGCATTGATCTCGACAGGTTTGCCGATACGCGGAGTCACCACCCAATCCCCCACTTTCGCGTCCATCCAGGTAAGTTGAACTCCCGGTTGACCGGCAAAAAGGAGACTGTCCGTATCGACATGAATGTTGTAGCGCGTTCCTAAACGATGATGATTTATAATCTGTTGCAACGTCTCCCAAAGTGTTTTAAGCGTGACCATATCTTGAGTGACTACGACATAACGGTAGAGCGCCACGAAATACCAGAGCGTAGCATCCGCCGTGTTGTACTCAGGGCGAACGCCGACGTCCGGGAAACGATTCGGCAACATCCCCTGATCCACGAACGGAGAGTACGAAAGGAGAATGTCTCGCGCTATGTCATACCTCCCGGTCGTGAGGCAGAGGCCGGGAAGCGCGATCATCGTGTCTCTGCCCCAATCGCAAAACCATGGGTATCCGGCGATAATTGTGGTTCGGACGTTCGGGACTTGCACGATGAACTTGTCTGCGGCGAGGGTTAGCTCCTCTTCGAAAGAATCCCCGGGCTTCACGCTTGCAATCAACCCTTCCTGACGCTCAATCAAGCCCTTCAGCGAGGCTGAAGGCGTCCCGGGAACGCTACCCTCAATTGTCGCGATGACAGTCAAACTCTCTCCGAGTTGGAGAGTCGCTGATATCATTCCGATCGAGTAAAGGTCTTCGTCGCTGTCCTGCCCCCGCTCCTGCTCTCGCGGATGCTGAAAGTGATAGTACCAGTACGCCTGATGAGAGAAGACAGCGGAGGGACAGGGAGTTCCATCCGAAAGCGCCAGATGAAGATTCAGATTCGTAGTCTCGTTCGTCAAACCTGCAAAGGGCGGAAACTTGACGCTAAGCACGCCTATCGGGTCTCCCGGAGCATGCGCTGTCTGTTGCGAAGGCGGATTCCACTGAACATAGGGAGTGGAATCGCCTGCGTGCATCTCGCTGTGATAGTCTTTCCAGGCAAGCAACGGAACAAGGTGAAGATGAGCCATCGCGCCCTCAGGGGCTTCCAACAAAGCGTACGAGATATAGGTGGTATTGCACCCTTCTTCCATCCAGATTCTTTTCTGAACGCGTATGCCCGGCATTGGTTCAAAGACCCAGGTCGGGCAAGGATACGGGTTGAAGGAGTACAAATGTCGATAACCCTGCGGATAGACGGAATTAGGGTAAATGTTGACGGAAAGTCCGAAGGAGGGAGAGGCCATTCCGTCGGAAGAGACAATTTCGAGAGACTCTTCCAGCTTTGAAAGCAGTACGGCTCTGCCCAACGGCGGATTCATTGCAGCGACGAGCAGACCGTGATAGCGTCGCGTATTCGCTCCGCAAAGAGAAGAGGAAGCGTAACCGCCGATTCGATTCGTCGTAAGCCATTCACGCTCGAGCGAGAAATCAAGGTCTTGCAACTCTTTCGAATCAAAGGAAAGCATTGCAGTTTTTGAAAGAGACATCACGATCCTTTTCTAATCGGCCCAAGCAGATGACCGCATTCATGCGAGTCGACTTTGATCCGCATACCCCTCAATATATCTTCTATTGAGGGGAGAAGCGAGCGGACTATTTCTTGTCGCTCTTGAGACTTGCGAGGTATCCGCCGAGGTTTGTCAGGTCTTTGCCTTTAATCTTATCCGCATAGCCGGGCATAAGGGAGTCAGGTTTATGCTTCTTGGGATTGGCGACATGCTCCGCAAGCCAGACCGGAGTGTGCTTGGGATCGGAGCCGACCGCCGTCAGAGCCGGACCGTTTTCGCCGCCCTCTTCAGCGATTTTATGACATCCGCCGCAACCTTGCGCAACGTAGACTTTCTTGCCGGCGACAAGATCGACCTTCGCAACGGCAACGCGAGGTTTCTTCTTGGTCGGTTTTTTCTTGGGAGGACCTGCGGTGGCAGTCGTAAGAACAAGCGCGCATGCGATCATAGTAAGTCCTGCGACTGTAATCGCGTTATTTCTAATGTTTGTCAATGTCAATACTCCTATTCGATTTCATGGAAAAATAGAATCTTCAAAGGGAATATGAAAATTCAACTGTTTCAGCTCTGAGAACTTCCCCCTCATTTCGACTAATAAAGAGAATACTCCTCCCTGAATATGAGAAGAGAGGCTCAAAATGAGCCTCTCTTCAATGAATCACGTAATTGCAGGGGATTGCGTGACAGTTGCAGGATCTATTTAGAGCTTGCCAGAGAACCCATCGGATGCCAGGGCGGCAGGACGACAGGCTTTGTGTCCAGAAGCGCTAGCAACTCAGGAGAGAGATACTTTTTATCGACTGCCACTTCGTAAGTATACTCGTCGAACCAGGCGTCGGACATCATCATGAAGCCTTTGTCTCCGCCCTGATCTCCCCAACTATTTTCCACACGCCACTTTCGAGGACTGTCATCCTCATCAAGGTCGACTCCTGTCAGAGCCATTGCGTGAGTCATCAGGCTTGCGCCATAGTCCAATCGCTCAGCCTTGTCCATCCCGAACTCAACGTCGTAAATGGACTCATAGTCGAAGAGTTCGGTATCGAGCAAGCCCATGTCGCGATCAAACATTTTGCCGACGTCGCATCCGAACCAGACTGAGCGTCCATCTTTTATCATCTCTTTGGTTGCGTGTTTGAAAACCTCCATGTTCACGTTGAGGTAGCGAACCGGATAGCCTTCAATGACGTTTCCGAGGTAGCCGATGGAGTACATCTGTTCAAAAGGCGTCTCGCGTTGCGGGCAATGAATGAGGCATATCATCGAATCCAGGTCGAAAGCGATGTGTTTTTCAAAAAACTGCTGAGGAGTCAAGACTCCGTCTCGATGAAACGCTTTGTCTTTGTCGCGCCATTGCCAAAGAAACTCCGAGGGCGGCTCGCCCAGGTGAATGCAGAGCATCCTGTAGACTTCGGCGAGCATATCGGACTTCTCAGCTTTCAGGTCTTCCAACGAAGCTCCCAACTGATTCGCTTGCCTCAATCTCGCAGCGTTTTCACGCAGTTTGTTGGTAATGCGTTCATTCATCTGTCCTGAACTGCCGCTGCTCTCGGTTTCCGGCATCGTCTCTTTTGGAACGACTCCGTATTTCTTAACCAGATTCACGAACATGTCCCATTGCCCGCCGTCTTCGATAGGACTTGCAACCAGCCATGAGATCAATCTGCTGTCAGTAGGTTCATTTAGCGTCTTCAGGATGCTCTCAAGAAAGTAGTTCGACTTCTCGAGCTTGTCCCAGAACATAAGATAGTTTTGCGAAAGTTCGAACTCCTCAAGATTCATTTTCTCCGCAGCGGAAGATCTGAAGAGGTTTAGTCCTGCGAAGAGCCAGCACCTTCCGCTTTTGTTCTGGTTTGTGGTGGCTCCGGTTTTCACAAAATGCGAGTATGTGTGATTCGCGCGAACTACCGCCGAACGATTCATAGCGACGCTGTTGACCGAGTGTTTTGTCACGGCGTTCAACGCCATTCGATATTTCGGCTCTTTGATGAAAGCGCACCGAAAAGATTCTAAATGCGCTTCGTTCAGCGCGTTCGATTGGGATATCGTGTCAAGCAAAATGACCCCTCCAAAATCATTCAAGCGTTAGGAAAAAGGCTGATGGGTCTGAAAAAAATTTCTTATCTATCGCCATTTTTTGAAAGATAGCTTCATTATACGACATTTCACTTATGTAGCAGGTTTATCCTGCTTCAATATGGCGTAATTCAAAAAAATACTAACTTTTGGATGAAATATTTCCGGAGGCTGAAGATAAATAAGTGATTTCGCGTAAATCCAGGTTTGATTTGGAGCTTCGAAGAACATTCGTATTCCCTCAAAAAAACCCTGTTTTATGCAGACGTATGTCAACATCTTGCTAAATCATTAAAAAAACAGGAATTTTTATCAGCGGCAAAAGCGCTTGAATTACTCGGTTCGCGCATTGAGAAGAATAGTTTTACCTAAAATCATAACCGACAACAGATTGGACGCGCAAAAGACGAAGTAAGGATGAGCGCGCGC
>JAYVOT010000793.1:0-4283 GCA_043757795.1 Chthonomonadaceae bacterium
AACGCGGAAAAGGCATCGGGGCGATTCTTATGTTTCGCACCTTACAGGAGATGCAAAGTCGGGGACTCTCAAAAGCTTGGTTCATGTGGACAAACGACTCGACAGCCAACAGGCTATACATTCCTGCCGGATTTAAAGAGACCCGAAGGTTTTCCATTCTTAAAAAACATTTCTAGGGGTTTTCTCTAGTTGCGTCCATGATGAAAATGATGTGATCTTATTCGCTTCCAATCTCATCCAATCGCTTGTTTTCATCTTGACAGTAGTTCCGCGGGTTATTCTGAACGAAGCTTTCTATTAGAGCGATCCATCGCGGCGGCGGGATTGTACCAGGGAATTAATTCAGCGAGATTTCACGGAATGCCTTTAAGATGAGGGCAATTTCCGTATAACGCTGGACAATGGCGTGTTCGCTCAAATCGACTGAAGAAAAATTAGGAGTTGACTTAGCAACGTACTTGAATGAGTTTATTTTGAGGGCGTCTCAGCTTTGTTGAAGAAGCTGAGACGTTTCGTGTTCAATTCCGATCCTTAGAGTCGCTTAGTTTCTGTCAGCGGCGAGAGCGAGTTTCAGCTCTGCAATCGCTTGCTCAGTCAGTTCTTTCGCTTTCGCTTTGTGTCCGCCGAAGTCATCTGCAGCATGATTCATGTTGTTCTTCGCCTGTTCAAGGTTCTTGAGGGCCTTTCGGATTTCCGGATGCTTCTCTTTCCCCATCTTGCCCATTTTACCGGCTCTTGGCGGGGCGGCAACTTGGGACTGCCCCGGCTGTGTGAAAAAAGGCGCGAATGCGAAGAGCGCTGCCATGCCGCCAAGTGCGAGTAGTTTTCTGTTCATGATTGTAAATTCCTGTCTATTTAATTTGCGATTGTGAAAATTTTTCGATGCAATTGCATGATACTCAAATTGAATTAGTAGCATTATAGTTGCAATTATCCAATTAGTTTCTGCCATTTTGTTCACTCTTTCACAGACGGGACACTTTGGGTTTTGTTCAAAAAAGAATTTTCTTACTAGTTGAAAGCTCTTTCAACCAGTGCAACCTATTCCGACGACATGATAAAAATTAGGAAGCGCCTCGCTGTTTTTCATATAGGAAGATAATCGAATTTTCAAGTAGCTATTTGGCGAATATTTGGTTCATAATAGATTTATGGCACAAATCAAACTCACTGATCTGCAAAAATATTATCGCGTGCACGAGCGCGAAGCCGGAACCGCCGCTTCAATCAAGAGCCTGTTCAAACGGGAGTTTAAAGAGGTTAAGGCGGTTGAGGGAATTTCGTTCAGCATTGAACCGGGGGAGGTCGTTGGGTTTCTGGGTCCCAACGGCGCAGGCAAAACAACCACGCTCAAGATGCTCGCAGGGCTTTTGCATCCCACCGGCGGAACCGCTCAAGTCATGGGTTTCACTCCCTGGAAACGCGATAACGCCTATCTCAGACAGGTGAGCCTCGTGATGGGGAACCGAAACCAGCTAGTGTGGGACATTCCGGCAATGGACTCGTTTCTCCTCAATCAGGCGATTTACGACATTCCCCAACTACAGTTTAAAGAGACACTGGACGAACTTATCGAGTTGCTTGACCTTGAAAAATTGATGAAGAAGCCCGTCCGGGGACTTTCGCTTGGCGAGCGAATGAAGTGCGAGCTTGTGGCGGCGCTGTTGCATCGCCCGCAGGTCCTCTTTCTCGACGAACCGACGTTGGGAGTTGACGTTACAATGCAGGGGCGTATCCGACACTTCATCGGGGAACACAACCGGAAGCACGGCGCGACGGTTTTGCTCACTAGCCACTACATGGCGGACGTCATCGCGCTCTGCAAGCGCGTCATCGTCATCCATCATGGCAAACTGCTCTACGACGGCGATCTGGACGCATTGTCGGAACGAATCGCGCCCTTCAAACTCGTTCGTCTGGACTTCTTGGACCCGGAATCAGCTTTGAAGGCGCAGGAGTATGGCGAAGTCATGGAGAAGAGCGATCTGCAGGTGAAGCTGAAGCTGCCGAAAGACAAGACTTCCGAGGTGGTCGCCAATCTGCTCTCAGATCTGCCTGTCTCGGATTTGACGGTGGAAGATCCTGCGATTGAAGAGGTCATCGAACAGATTTTTGCGACAGGAGAGGCGTGATGGGCTACTGGATTCGTATGTACCGGGCGAGTTTGAAAATCGCCATCGCAAGCATGTTGCAGTATCGCATGGAGATTTTGATCTGGGCGATCTGGGGTTTTGTCGCACCGCTCATCTCCCTCGCCGTCTGGAACGCAGCCGCAATTGCAAGGGGCGGAACGATCTCCAATGGAGTCGGCGCGACTTTCAAACAGGCTGATTTCGCCTCGTATTTCCTGGTGTCGATGATCTTCAATCATATCATGATGTCGTGGGACGCCTTCGAATTCGCTTATCGCGTGCGTGACGGCAACTTGTCTCCCCGCCTGTTGAAGCCGATTCACCCGATTCATGGTGACGCGAGCCAGAACATAGCTTTCAAAGTTACGACGAGCTTAATGCTTCTCCCTATCTGGATTGGAATGTTTTTAATCCTGAAACCGACTCCGCCTGCGCATTGGTACGACCTGGCTTTGGCGATTCCGGCGCTGATGATGGGGGCGGTGATGCGCTATGTGTTCCAATACTGCCTCGCCATGGTCGCCTTTTGGACGACTCGCGTTGAGGCGATTAATCAGCTTTACAACTCGCTCGACGGCTTTCTCGCTGGCAGATTCGCACCGCTCGCCCTGCTTCCAGGTTGGTTGGGCGCAGTGGCTTTCTTCTCCCCCTTCCGATACATGGGAGCCTTCCCGGTGGAACTTGCTCTGGGGCGCGTCCCGGCTAATCAGATCCTGAGCGGGTACGGCTTACAAGTCTTCTGGGCAGTCGCCGGGCTAGGATTGTTGCGCGTGATGTGGGCGAACGGCATCAAGCAGTACTCGGCGGTGGGGGCGTGAGGACAAGAAAATGTACGTAAAAAAACTGACTATTGAGAACTTTAAGTGCTTTGAAAAAGCTCAAGTCGAACTGAACTATCCCGGCAAAAAATATCCCTCATCAGTCCAAAAGCCGAAATTCGACAATGTCAATCTGTTCATTGGCGAAAACGGATCAGGCAAATCTACTGTATGTCAGGCGCTCTGTATCGCTGTTTTGGAAAGCCTCTTATCGACAAGCAACGCGGGATTTCGTACTGAAGGTCTTGTTCGTAAAGAAAGTGAGAAGTCAGAATTAACTGCGAATCTCATGTTTACTGAGCAAGAAGGAATCGTTGATAATCACAAAGCGCATGCTATTATAAACTCCACTTCCGGTACAGAGTATCTCCGACCGGGTTCAAATGGGAAATCGAAGTACGACAAACTCCTATTTGAAGAGACCTCTCCCACCGTCTTTTTGGCGGCGTATGGCGCGAATAGACGCACTGAACGCCCTGAAGCCTACAATGAACGGTTGAGAAACCTTCGATATCAGCGAGTTGCATCACTATTCGAGACTCACATCGGGTTAATCCCGCTTTTACGAATTTTCCAAACATCAAAACATCGGGGTGATCAAATTCTTCAGCTAATGAATGGACTTTTGCCGGATGCAGTTAGAGCTACAGGTCGGTTTATTTTAGATAGTTTACCTCGTATAGGGCAAGACCAACAAATTAAACTTGAATTTTATAGCGAACCTCTTTTCAATACAGACGGAGTCATTTTGCCGCTATCGAGTCTTTCAGACGGATATCGTTTACACATTGGTTGGATAGCGGATATGATCTATCATCTAAATAGAGTATCTCTTCCTGATCAAAAATTGTCAGAAATAGAAGGTGTCGTTATAGTTGATGAAATCGACCTTTTGCTTCATGCTGAGTGGCAACGCAATGTGGTGGAAACTCTGTCAAAAACCTTCCCGAAGATTCAGTTTCTATTCACCACACATAGTCCGATCGTAGCAGGAAGCGTCCCAAAAGAATGTCTCTTCCTTGTGGATCGAGTCGCACCGCACACCTCTGAAATCCATCCCTGCGAGGAGGGCGTTTACGGTCGGTCAATCGACGAGATTCTAGTTCGCCTTTTTGGTTTGACTTCGCCCCGCGCCCCGGAGCTTGAACTCCAACTCGCAGAACTCGCTAAAAAAGCGCAAGAGGGAGACAAAGACGCCTCAATCGAATACCTGCGGCGATTGCGATTGGGAGTGAAATAGCGGATGATCTCCTACCCTATTACGACTGAAGATCTGGAAGAATTGATTGAGAAAGCCTTGCCGGAAACAAGAAATGATAGCGGTTCACCCAGA
>JAYVOT010000794.1:0-4280 GCA_043757795.1 Chthonomonadaceae bacterium
GACTGCGGGGGTGTTGAAAGCAGCGGAAAGATTTCCATGTCCCGTTGATTTTTTTGAAGCGTTTTCAAGCTCGACACGCGCCAAAACCCATTCCCTCTCAGGCGCGGACAACCATCTTGCGTCTTTCGGCCCGTCCGGAAGATAGAAAAATACTACAAACCCGAGCAGGATTGCAGGAATTCCCTCGATGACGAAAAGCCACTGCCATCCGAGAAGTCCGAAACCATGAACCCCCAACAAAAGACCGGAAAGAGGAGCGCCGATAACATTTGCTACAGCAGTCGCGGTCATGAAAATCGCGATTATTCTAGCGCGTTCCCTGGCGGTATACCAATAAGTCAGATAGAGAATGACTCCGGGGAAGAAGCCTGCTTCCGTGACGCCGAGCATAAACCTGAGACCGTAAAACGCAGGCGCATTTAAGGAGAACATCATCAACGAAGAGACTATCCCCCAACTGATCATAATTCGTGTAATCCATCTTCGCGCCCCGACCTTCGCCAGAATCAGGTTGCTTGGCACCTCGAACAAAAAGTAACCCAGGAAAAATATCCCGGCTCCCAATCCGAAGACGTTGTCAGTGAACCAGGGCATCTCCTTCATCCCCAACTTGGCGACGCTGAGATTCGCACGATCAAGATAAGCGACGATATAGAGCAGAAACAGAAACGGAAGCAGTCGCGAAGTCACTTTGGACTGTATCGCGCGCTCCGAGGGCGTTAGCATAGGTCGTTCTCTCCGATGAGTTCCAATTAATGTTCCATTATAGAGTGTTGAGGTCGTTTCGTCAAGACATACTGTCTTCGATTCAAACTCTTTCACGCTTGCGGTAGGCGGCCGGAGAAAATCCTGTCGTATTCGCGAAAACGCGACTGAAGTAGGAGCGATTTCCAAATCCCGTTTCTTCCGCTATTTTTTCGATGCTGTCCGTTGAGAAAAGCAGTTTCTGCGCAGCTAGCGCAACGCGTCTCTCTCGGATGTATCGGGCAGGAGTCTGACCAAGAATCACCCCGAAACGGCGTATAAAATGATTTTCGCTCATGCTGCATTCATTCGCGAGGAACAAGTTCGAGAAAGAACGACTTAAATCCAAGTCGATGCAAGCAATTGCAGGATAGATGGGTCCAATCTCGGAAGTCAACTGAGCGAACTTCTCTTTACGTTCCGGGGACATTCTCGACAAGCAGATCGCTAGCCCCTCATAAACCATTGATTTTAGATAGCACTCCGCGACAATGTCGACTCGCCCCGTCGTTTTCAGGGAGGAGAAAAGCTCCGATTGAGAAAATCTATGCTCATAGAGAACAGGGAGGCGAACCGGAAAGGAAAACATCTCCTGCATCACGACACCGGGCAATCCCAAAAGTTCGAAATGGACGTAAAAATGATGCAGCTTGACTGTGTTTCTGCAACTAAATTGAACGCCTGCCGGAACAAAGTAGAACTTGCCGCTCTCAAGCGGATAGTCTTCCCCTTTGATTTGAATGGAAGCTCCATCGTTATCGTTTCGATAGAAGCGCCAGAACGGGCTTTTGACGTTTTGAGCGTTCCACTCGTCGGTTATCCAGAGCGCTTCAGTCTTGAACAGCCGAATATGCAACTCCTCCCGCCCTACAAACTCTCGTCGTTCCGTGTGCATGAGCGCCTCCCAATGGAAAAAGACACAAACAAGTTGAAAGAGGGCATAGTCGCATCGAAAAAATCATGATATGATATTGTACCGCAATAGGGAAGCATGGAAGGAAAGCTTTCATTTTTTCAAGTCAGGAGAAAACGAAATGACGACGGAGTTGACGAAAGTTTCGGTAGATCAAATAGAGGTTTTTGCTGAAAATTTGGACATTCAAAAGGCTGCCGCGATCTACAAAGAGCACGGTTGCCTCGTGGTACGAGGATTGATGAAGCCGTATTTGGAGGCGATCAATCGAGATATTGAGAACGCCGCACGAGAGTCCATTGCGCTATTGGATCAGGCGAAGAAAATTCCGGAAGGGTGGGTGACGCCCAACGGAACTCTATTTCTGCCTGCCCCCGCCAATTTTGATCGAGACAAACAGATCATGGTGCTCGCAGTAAACTACTATTCGAGCGCGGCATTCTTGCAAGCCGCCTTCGACCCTTGCGCAGTTGACATCGCGGAAGCGATTCTAGGTCCGAACGTCGAGCTGTTTATGAACGGTCAGTGCCTCTACAAAGAGCCTGTCGGCGGACACCCGAAAGAGCTTCATCAGGACAGCGCATACTTTGAGCACCGTTTCGAGGGACCTTGCGCCAACTTGAATTATTGCGTCGATACTGATCTCGTCAACGGGGCGCTCTATGTCGTTCCCGGATCCCACCGAATGGGAACTCTGGATCACATCGACACTTTCTCGCATCTGGGGCTAGATCCGCACGATTGGCCCTGGGAACGCGCCCTGCCGATCCTTGGGAAGGCAGGCGATTCGATTTTCTTCCATGTGAAAACGATTCACGGCTCACAACAAAACCACTCGAAACTGCCGCGGCCAGTATTCATCAATCGCTATAGGGCGGCGGACGATTACGTGGTGATCGGCGCGACTTCCAAAGAGAATCGCGAAGACGCGGCAAAGCGGATAGCGGAAGCGAAAAAAGAGAATCAGATGGGATTGTTGGTTCGGGGATTTCGCAGTTTTGATGTGGAGCGGGGATGAAACTTGCGTCGCAAGCAATTCTTATTATAGGGCGTTAGTAGAGTGATATTTGGCGTTATTGCGCCCCAATTTTGGAGGATGCGCCCCGTGCGCGCCACGCCGCCCCAGGGATTGTCCGACTATGCCCTCGACGCTTAACGGTATGGAGCATTGTTGCGCTAGACTCTAGCATGTTTCTCTTTCGCCCCCTTCTCTCGAAACTTCGGGAGAAGGGGGCGGAAGTGTGAAAGTTCTTTCAAAACCTTGCTCGCAAATGCTTCTCATCTCCCGATCTACGATACTCCTTGCCCATGATTTCAAAAGGTAAAGCGCCTGCATCCATGCGACTCTTCTCGGAAGCATAGGGGATGACCAGTACTTCACGCTTAGTTTCGACGCCGTCTTTTGAAATGAAACTCATCACCTCAAACTCCTTTATGATTAATCCTCTTCGCTGGCTGGAGGTATCCGTCTCAATGTGATATCTGAAAGACTGTTTCAAAGTTCGCACCCCCGGAACTGCGTTTTCGAGATAAGGATAGCCGCCAAAAGTCTCGTGTCTATTTGTCAAAACTTTCCCTATCGACAACCCGGAATGCTTGAAAAAAACCGTTTCTCCTGCGCCGAGAGTGAGTGAGGTCGCGCCTTCTATCCCTGTGAAGAATGCAGTCGTGACGCGGGTAGGATTTCCAACTCTGTCCACTGTGTCGTAGACTTTCGGCAGATCGGATTCCAGGAGACTTCTTGTAAAGCTGAAGCTTATGGGAGAGTTGGTCGTATTCCGAATGAAGCAGTTCATCTCCATTCGTTCTCCCTCTTTGAAATGCGAGTCATCGTCAGCGAATCTGATGCCAGCCTGCAAACCGTCCGCCGCTTCGCCCCAACGTATTTGATTCATGTAAATCGGAGTCTGTATAGGCGGCGGCATAACTGCGACTTTAATTGCCCCAGTCGTGAGATTTCGCAGCCAATTGTCTTGCCCGTTCATCAGCGGCAAGAAGGGCGTCGCTCTGAATTGGTAGCTTCCGGGTTTCAAGCCGATCACAGGTTCCGAATTGAATGCCGCGCCTTCTTCAACGATTCTGAATTTCGGAGCTGGTCCCGGTATCGTGAACTGCGCTCCGGGAGCAAGCAAAATCTGCAACGGTGGCGGAGAGAAGCCGTTTACGATCAGTTGGCGACCAATTTTGATTGGAAAAGGCAGAACCGCATTACCCGGTGCGCGAACTTTATCCGAGACTTCATAACTCCAATTGAAAGGACGTCCTTCATAATCCGCATAACCTTCGGCGCTGAAAGTAAGAATAGTTTTCCCGACGTTTTTGATGTGGATCTGAAAGACGGCGGTATCGCCTATTGGGATGTATCGATTCGCAAGCTCCAGGAATCGAATGACTGACGCATCGCTTTTGCCCGGACTCGGGCTACGTCCGAATTCAACGCGAGACCCGAACGGAATACTAAGCGTGTCCGTTCCTCCCCACATTTCGATCCCCGCTTGCAGTCCGTTGACCGGCTTTCCCCAGAAAATGTTTTTTTCAATCGACATCGCCTTCTCCAGTTTCACAGTCGAAGTCGTCTTCTTCATTGCCTGCTGTGAAGGGGCGGCAGTCAAGGGACTTACGG
>JAYVOT010000795.1:0-4265 GCA_043757795.1 Chthonomonadaceae bacterium
TTAAGCAAGGCGCAACATCTAGCTCTTCGCTTCTTTACATCCGCTTTTTCGGATTTGCATTTTTTTCGCGTATTTCGCGTATTTCGCGGTTCTCACCTCCCCTATTTCCCAGTTTAAGGAGTTTCGATGAGTTTGGATGAGGTTGCGTCGCAATACAAATCTGCTAAAACTGTGGATCGCATTGAGGCCGTCAATCGGATGAAGCGGCTCTCGGTTCCTGATCGCATCCCTCTCCTCATGAAAGCGATTCGAGACAAGAGCAATTTTGTCGCGACGATGGCGGCGGAGCAACTGGGGAGTTGTGCGGACTATTCGGCGACGAATGAAATGTTGGAGTTTTTTGGTTGGCTGTCCGAAGGTGGACTAAATCGAGACCCTGGCTGCCACATTCGCTCGCATATCGCGTTCGCTTTCGGCAGGTTGGAGCATCACGCGGCTTCTGAAGCTCTGAAAGTTGGCATTCGCACAGTGCAGATTGAAGGGGTAGGGGGCGTTCCGTTCGACACCGCGGCGCAACTTCGAGGGAACTGCGCCCTTGCTCTGGCGCAACTGCATGACCGTGAAGCGGTTCTGGAGATCGCCCCGCTGATGTTCGATATGACCGACACGCTGGGAAAGCCAAACCCTTCATCCTGGCGCGTCGTTGCAACTGAGGCGTTGGTTCGAACAGGCGAATCATCCGCCCTCATTCCAATCGTGATCAAGCTCAGGTACCCTGGCGAAGAGGTTCCGGAAGTGTTGCAGGAGTGCTTGCAGGCGGTGGTGTCGCTTGAAAGCAGGGACGCAGTCGCGATCATTCAACCTTATCTCCACAACGAGGATATGTACCTTGCCTCCTTCGCGGCTCTCATGCTCGCTCAGACTCGCAAGCCGGAAGTTCCTGAACTCATCTTCGAATGCATCCAACGTTTTAAGGGCGACGCGCTCAAAGCGGCTATCCTCGCCCTCGCCTCCCTCCGCGAAGCGGACGCCCGGAAAGTTCTTTACCGCCTTGCCGAGGATGATCGCAAAGACGTTCGAGCCGCCCTGAGAGAGGCGCTCGCCAACTCCGAAATCGAAAGCGATGTGGAGTTGCTGAAGAAGATGGATTCTGTTTGAATTTTGATTTAATTGATTTTATGATCCGCTACGTATTTATTGTGCACTGAGAGTTGAAATTCGGACGGAATCGAAATCTGACTGCGCAGACTGAGAAATCATCGCGACCCCCTCTCAACCCTCGAAGGCGTGTTTTTCAATTCCAGACGCGGACTTCTAGTTCGTCGTTCTCTGCACAACAGGAATAACAAGAATTTTTTCTGCAGAAGCCTTCCGCCAACCCAAGAATCTTACGCTTGTCGAAAATTTCACTCCCTCCATCGAAAACTACGCCCGCCGTAATAATCGAAGTTATCATTTAATCCGATTAATCAAGGTTTAAATAGAATCGCTCCTCCTCGTATTTATTTGAGTAAATAAAATCAAGAAGCGCTTATATAAGCAGGAGTTTACCGATCATCCCGCGAAATATTACCGGTATCAAATACGACAACATCCCGAATGGGATGTTTTTTTAGTTGGACTCAGGGGGAAAAGACATGGCTGACGCATTTACCCTTAGCGCGCTCGGAATGGTTGCGGCCACTGAGGGGGTCAAGTTTCTATACGCACAGGCGACTGAAGTCATTAAGAAAATCAAGGAAAAGCGCGACGCGGACAAGAAAATCGCGGAAGGCGTCGCTCCGGTGGCAACAGCGTTGACGGTCGCATCCGCGAATTCGGTTCCCGCCCTTTTTGAGAAGAAAGGCGAGACGCCAACGATTCATCTTGAGGAAGCGGAGAAGGTGGAGACAGAATTGAAAGCGGCGCGAAATGCGCTCGCGGGATATTCGGACGACACCGAAACCCTACAAGAGAACGATGCGGAAGTATTTGCGCAAATTGACGCTCTTCGTCGACTTTTGGAGAGAGTTTATCAACGCGAATTGACTTTTATAGGTGAGACTCGAACTTCAACAGGTCTGAATATTATTACAAGAATAGATGTTAAAGACGTTGAAGGCGAACTTACGGGAGCGGAAGTGACACGTCAGATTGACGCGAACATCGACGTTGCTATGAAGATCGAAACGATCAAGAAAGACAGCAAAGTCACGGGAGTGAAACTGTAGGCGGAATTTGATAGGGGGAGCGGGCAAGATTGACTTGTATGAAATGCAATAATCAGCATACCGGAGAGGAAGAGCTGTGTGCAAGCTGCTCTTCCGCTTCACCACGTCCGCCGTATGTCAATATTGATATGAACGTAGGGCGGCTCGAAGATAATGCGAGGGTCGTTGGAGTCGAGCAAACAGTACAAGGACCTGCACGCCCGCTGAATGCCAATTTCGAGATGAAGGCAGGCATTATTGAGAAGGGCGGCAAATTAACTGGAATGGAGCAAACCTTACAAGGTCCTGCGAGGCAAGAGTTCATTTTCAATCTCGGCGGCGAGGCGAAGAAAGAACTCTGGAATGGTTCGAGCATTTATCTCAAATGCAATAGAACCGCCACAGTCGGAAGATTTCACGATGACTTGCGAACTCATCTCAAGGGAGACTCCTTGGCCAGAGTTCACGTTTACGTTCTTCCCTCCTCTGATCAAGACTGCCCTGAACATTTTTTGAAAAGGCTGAAAGAAACTGAATTCGGCACGGTAATGCGGGGCGTCGCTGCGAATCCCTTCGCTGTAAACTGGTCGAAAGAGGACGCGAAATCGCCTGATCTGGCTCTGGCCGGCATACAAGTGAGACTGCTTAAGGGGTTGAATCTTCCAGACAACTCCGATTACCACACTGATCCTGCAACTCATTTCGCCAGAGAACTCACGAACCTCGCGGAACACTTCGACTATATCTTTATTAGTCATACCTTGTCGTCGGATGATTTGCATCCTCAGGCTGAAAAACTCATAAAAGACCACTTGAAACAACTTTGCGAAATCAAATTCATAAAATGCAGATTGCTTCTTTTCTTCTTCGCTGAAGACAGTTCGAAAAACTTATTGAGCAGACTACTCAACCGGAAAAGTTGTGCGGAAAGGCTTGCAGAGTTAATTGAAAACTGCGGCCATTCCAATAAAATAACGCAATGCAGTCTACCGCCTCTCGAGATGATACAACGGATTCATGTGCAGGAGATGCTGATGAATGCAGGCGAAAAAGCGATTCATCCCGACGTTAGACAACGTATTGAAGCGCTTTATTCAAAAGGAACCACCAAAGTTCGATTAAAACTGATCGTCGATGAGTTGGAGTGACCCGTATCTCACGGAACGAAGAGGAGCCTAGGATGAGTGAAATCGAAAAGTATCTCGGCGACGGCAAGCAGCGGACTTCCCCGCTGGACAAGCGCCCGGAGGAGATGTCGAAGCGATACGACACGCCTGAAGGCTATCTGCCCGATCTCGGGCTGAAACATGCCGTCAACGCCGCCCTGCTTCTTGGGCAACCCCTGTTGCTGATGGGAGAGCCGGGAGTCGGCAAGACGATGTTGGCGCACAGCCTCGCTTATGAGTTGAATGCAGAGATTCCCTACGAAAATGGAGGGAGGGGCCCGCTGATCTTCAACGCAAAATCGAGCTCTTCCGCCGCCGATCTCTTTTATCGTTTCGATACGCTTAAAAGATTTCATGACGCCAACCGGAGTGATTCAGAGTTGCCTGCGCTTGAAACGTATGTCGATTATGAGGCGTTGGGAATCGCGATCTTGCTGGCAAGCTCCGATGACAAAGCGAAAGCCGCCCTCCCGAAACATCTGCGGGAAGTCGGACAAAAGCGGACGGTGGTGTTGATTGACGAAATTGACAAGGCTCCGAGAGATCTGCCCAACGACATCTTAAATGAGATCGACAAGATGATGTTCCGGGTGAAGGAGATTCCGCTGGAGTTCACTGCGGACGGCGCCTACAAGCCGATTCTCATCATGACAAGCAATTCCGAGCGCGAACTTCCGGAAGCTTTTTTAAGACGTTGCATCTTCTACTCGATCTCCTTTCCGGACACGGAACGTCTTGAGAAAATCGTGGAAAACCGCCTGAAAAAGAGCGGCGAGGAGAAGGAAAAGGCTCTGTTCAAAGCCGCTGTCATCAAATTCGAGGAGGTTCGACAACTGCCGGGACTCCGTAAAAAACCTTCGACAGCGGAACTGATTGACTGGACTCGACTACTTTCAGCGCTTCACGTGACTGCTGAGAGGGTGAGCGAAAAGGACATTAACGCACTCGCTCCCTCCCTCTCCGCTCTGGT
>JAYVOT010000796.1:0-4246 GCA_043757795.1 Chthonomonadaceae bacterium
GCTGAAAGCCGAACTGCCAGCGTTCTCGGTAGTCCTTTAGAAGTTCTGACGCCTCTTTCCAACCTCGAAGGTCATGTTGATAGGTGCGCTCTAACCCGAAAGGTCCTCCCACGCTCGAATCCGTATAACCGACAAGATGCGCCAGGGCGGCCCCGAAAGGGTAGAAACGGCGATGAGAATCAGCGATTTTTCGGGCTAACGCCGGACTGCCGCCCGCTTTCAATATCTCGGCATACCGTGAAGTTGCTACAGTTAAACCTTTTGCATCATAAATGCTGCCCCGATCAATCTGCCGCTCCATGAACTGCAACCGGGGGTTTGAGTGAGGACGGTTCACCCCGTCCGCATCGGGAGTCGAAACTGTCTGAAGAGCGATAGTATCCGCTTGCCATGTCATGATGGGCAGCAGTTTGAAGCCCCCGATGCCGACTAAAAGAAGGATCGCATACGTGAATGAAAAACTTTTAGCCGCCTTTGCGATCCTCGGTCGAAGTTGAGGCGAGGCATCCGAACCCCGGTTTGAACGTGATATTCCCTGCAATAATCCCACGATCAAGCAGTTGACGATGAGGGCGCTGTTTCCATAGGACATGAAGGGCAATGAAATGCCGGAGAGCGGGAATGCGCCCGTGACTCCGGCGATTATCAAGAGAGCCTGCAATCCGAAAAGGGTCGTCAGACTGAAGGCAAGCGAGCGATCAAAAGCGGAGGAAGCGCGAACGCCAATGATGACGCCCCGCCAAACCATCAGGCTGAAAAGCAAGAGAATGAGAGACGCTCCGGCAAGTCCTGTCTCTTCAATCCAACTAGCAAAGGCAAGATCGGAGCCGCTTCGTGGCGTCAGGTTCGGCATTCCCAATCCGGGCCCGCTGCCCGCCCATCCTCCGGTGGAAGCGGCCCACAAGGATTGCCCCAACTGCAAGCCGTTCGGATGCGAGTTTGAAAAAGGGTGAAGCCACATGTCGACGCGAGTCGCGAAAACGCCTATGTGCAGGAGATAGCCTAGAAACCCTCCCCCTAACATGAGCAAAAGTCCGGCGAATAGAAAACTGCCTCGCCCTGTAGTGAGGCAGAGCGTGACGATGAAAGCAGCGAAAATCACCAACCCCGGCCCCATGTCTTTGATGATGACGAATAGCAGCAGCGCGATTGCGAACATCACGACGACTGGCCCCATGTCCTGTTTGCGAGGGAGCGAGAAAATTCGGCGTAAGGCGAATTTCGCATTCGCTTCGGGAACCAACCCTTTCGAGGACGTGTCCGCAATCAATTCAGCTCTATCTGAAAGGTAGCCTGCAAGGAAAAATATAAGAAACAGCTTGATGATCTCGACGGGTTGGAAATGAAACAGGTTCAACTTGACGCCCTCCGGACCGGAACCGAAGATGAAAAGCGCCCCTGCGAGCGCGAGCGACCCGATGATCCAGAGATACAGATAGCGCGGAATTCGGGCGCGGGCGGAAGCTCTCAGTTTCGCCCCGATCACAAGCGCGGATAGGGCGGGAAGCATTCCCCAGAGATGGTGTTCGTAGACGGCTCTATCTCGAAAGGGGTCTTTGACGCTAAATAGAACGACCACTCCCAACCCGCAAAGCAGGAGCGTTGCGGGAATGAGCCAGGGGTCGCCCCCGCCGCCTTTCATTCTAAGAAGCGTTGGAAGAAGCAATATTACTGCTGAAAGCAGTCCGACGCAAACCCAAAAATGGAGCGTGACGGCGGAGGCGGAACGCACGATGAAGCGCTTGAGAAGCGGGCGAGTCGTGTTTGAATCAAGCAGAGTCGCGTTCTTAAGCAGAAGTTCGGTCGAGTCTATTCGGTTTCCAGGACGCCTGTTGATGCTCTTTTCGGAAACAAGGTTCAACACCGGACGGCTGTCTCTAAATGCGGCAAGTCGTTTTGCAAAAGGGAGCGGGAGTTTCAGCTCCTGCGATAATCGGCGAGCGTCCGAAGTCTTTAAAGAACTTTCCCCTGAAGGAGTTTTCCAGATTTGGGCAAGAACCGTTTTGCGCTCCGCTGCGGAAAGAAGCGGGAGTTCGAGGAGCGCATCCGTCGATTCAAACCCGCCTCGAGCCATGCGATAGTCTTTGAGGCGCTTAGCAATCTCCGGTTCAATGGACAAGACTTTGGCGAACTCCTCCGCAGTCGCTGCGTTGACTTGAATCGTGTCGTTGGAATTTGCGCCCTGCATCTTCCCGAAAAAAACGAGCGTCAGCGCGGGCAACACCACCAACAGCAATGCCCCGATCGAGACCAATCCCTCTGTGATTCCTGCCGTATCGTGTCTCTTCAACTTCCGCTTTTCCCTTTCGCCAAACGTATTGTACTATACAGTACGTCTCTCGGAGTTGCAAGGCTTCAAGAAAAGAAGGGGACTGAGAAGGACAACCCTTTAGCATAAGCGTATAGACAGAAAGATCGTAAAAATTCATAACCAACTGAACCTAAAATCAAGCTAGGCTCTGCCTCGGACCGACGAGATGTCATTGCATCGTTGCGAATTGTCACGACGGGCAGAGCCGCTTCGCTGTAGCGCCTTCGGCGGAAGTGTTTTTTGGACAATGCTAAGCCCGAACTTGAAACTTGATGCAACGAGTCAGGTTTTCGTTGTCCTAGAATCTATTCAAGAAACGTATTTTGAACGAAACTGACCAGACAAGCTCAACCTCTTCTTTGGCGCTTTTTCCGCTTTGGTTGCTGTTCCATTGAATTTGCACTTGAATTCCGAGAATTATTAGACGTTAAACGCATGATAGAGTATAAATCTAAAAACACGACAGTCATTAAATCCTTTGGAACCTCCTCCTCACTGCTCGCCTTGCTCACCGGGATGATCGCGACTCTGTTTCATTTCAGTGCAAGTCTTGTGAAGCCGGAGTTGTTTTGGATCGTTCGGTGGCTGACTCCTATTGCCGGCGCCTTTCTCATCCCCGCTTCTGCCAAACTTTTCAGGTCGCTTCGTAACTATCAAGTCAATGAAGAGACGATCATTGAGAAAGGCCTCTTTGGGGAGACAACCCTGCGTTGGGATAAAATCGACGAATCTCTCTCCGCTCTTGGGTCGCTCAGAATGGTCGGCGCTTCAGGCAAAAAGATCGTGATTTGCGGAATCAAACCACTGGTATCATTGGCGGAAGAAAAGATCGAGCAAAATAAAGATGTGAATAAAATGCGGATGTTTTCGAGATGGCGAGAGAAAGGTGCGACCTTCAAAAGCTCCTGGATTCCATTCGCTGCTCTCAGTACGTTTCTACTTGCGGAGTTCAGTTTCGTCGGTTATGATCTCTTGAACTCTCCTGTCCCATCTGAACTTGCACAGTACGGAGCTCTCGTTGCAGTCTCGCTTTCAGTCCCTGTTCTCATAGCTTTCTTTTTTTCTTTGCATTCCTTGACTTGCCGTTTGAGGCTAACTCCTGACTGCATCGAAATGACTTCTCCTTTTGGCGGATGCAGAAAAATCCGATTTGATGAGATTGCCAGCATCGTTCGGACGAGTGTCAACGCCATTGGATATAAGGCAGTCTACTCCATAACATCAATTTCAGGAAGCAAAATCGAGATCAATGACGGAACTCCAGAAGGCGGAAAGTTAATCGTATATTTGAGGGAGAGAGTCGGCGAGGCGGCGTTCAAGCCCGGCTCCAACAGTTATAGGAAGGGGAGAGAGCGAAACCTAAGAGCGGCAGTATTACTGATCGGGATTTTTTTCGGTACTCAGATGTGCTCGTCCATCCTCGCCCCTGAAATCAAGTCGGCGATTCGATTGAGAGAGTTTCAAGCGATTCGGGATCATGGGTTGCCTCGGAAAGCCGTCATTACAAAACTAGACTCGGATCTGTCGATGGGGAGTCCTCTAAAAGCGATCTCATACGATTTTATTTCGGAGGGCGTACGCTATTTCGGCAAAGACATGGTGACGAGGAGCGCATTTGAACAAGCCTTTCTGGGCAAATCTATAGAAGTTATCGCTCTCAAAGAGCAACCAGGTCTGAATCTAACGACTATCTCTACAGGTGATAGAGAGTTGGCACGGAGCGCTTCTCTCCTGCCTGCAATGATCGGAATCATGATTGCAACGCTCTCCATTGCTATAACGACCGCCCTTCAAATCTGCAAATATATTTTCAGAGATAAAAACGAAAGTCGAAATTCCATCGAAGTTTATGAACCAAAAGTCTTGAGCGAGGAGCGTCTCTTGCAAATCCGAGCGGAGTTGAAGGGTCTTTCGAAGATGCAACGAAACGCTGAT
>JAYVOT010000797.1:0-4243 GCA_043757795.1 Chthonomonadaceae bacterium
GCAGGCCAATGTCAACTCAGCTAGTAAGGACCGATGCTACCGTTCTTGCACGGTTGCTTGGGTGGAAAGTTGCCTTGTCCTACTTTTTCGCAATACTTGTCCACAGAATTGCGTGGAGCTCCAGGATCATGGTCACCGGGATTACCTCCAGGAAATCCCAATTCAGCACAAGAATGCACCATTTCATGCAATATGGTCTCGCACAAACTATCTCCGCCACAAGTTGGGATCGAACCTGGGCAAATTACTATCGTGTCAGTGTAATTTCCGAAACCTCCTGGTCCGGGCGTGTATGCACAATTACCTTTGCAATCAGGGTCGCACCCTTTGCACATACAATTATAAATTTAGAGTTGCAACGCTTCCTGAGACAATCTTTAAGTCTTGGATCAATTTTCATAGTGCTAACTTTTGAACAGACTTCACGCATTGCACGGCTGATTATATCCCTTTCTGCCTTCGTACACCCCGGATGAAGCGGGTCTAGTCCAGAGGAATCGTGATTTAGCATCGAGTTGTTCCAGCAGAAGTTGTAGAGGTTCACGCCGCCGCCGTATGACATCGGGTCGCGAGTGAGAAACCTGCCGGTTCCGGGGTCGTAGTAACGATGCGTCAGGAGACACAATCCTGTTTCGAGGTCGGTGTAGTAGCCCCACTTCGCGCCATAACCGAACGGGTCTGTTCGAACAGCGGTGCTGACTCCCGTGCCAAATGCCTCGTAAACGTCGGAGGCAGCGAGAGTTCCACCACTCCAACGTTGTGCGACATTGCCCTGTCTGTCGAAAGTGTAGAAAACGCTTCCTGTAGAAGCGTGTCTAGAGACGAGACCGTTCGCGCCGTGCGTATTGACTGCGGTGACTGCGCCGGTCGAATCCATCTCGATGATCGGATTCTCGCCGTCAAACAGGAAATAGGTTCGCCCTGCGGAAGTCTGCTTCCAAGATCGCAGATCATTGCCGTTATAGCCTGCAGTCATAGTCGTTCCAGACGCGGTAAGACGATTCTCGACGTCGTAGGACATCGAAACGCCCTTGTAGGTAGTCGGGTTGCCGTTGAAGTCATACGTATGAGCCGTATCCTGATTGTTTGTATTGTAAGTGTTCGTCACTCCTCTGAAACTCGTCGCATTTCCTGCATTGTCGTATGCGAAGTTGTTCGTATAGCCGCTCAGTCTTGTGGATTGCTCCTGTGTGATCTGGTTCTTTGCATCGAAAGTGAAATTGGTCGTTCCGCTATAGTTTGCGACTGCGGGATGCGAAGCTGTGAAAGATTTTGGATTGTCTCTGCCGTCATATTGCACTCCGCTGAACTGGAGGACAGTCGCGCCCATTGAGTTCAGCGAGGTCTGAGCGGTAATTTGACCTTTTGCGTTGCGTGTGTAGTTGGTGAGGACTCCGTTGGACAACGACTCGGATGAGAGCCAATCATTGTCTAGATAAGTCCAACTGCTTGTTTCAAAGTATGGATTTGTGATGCTGGAGCAACGCCCGACCGCATCGTAGTTGTAGCTGAATGTTCCTGAGGGTGTGACGAGACTCTGATCGCTTCCATCCGGATAGAAGGTGTGAGTGAGAGTTTTCGACGGGAGTCCGGTATAAGTCACTGTCTCGCTCAATCTCTGGTCGTTGTCGTCATGGGAGTACCCTACGCTTCCAGTTGAATCCGTCATTCCGCTCATTCGACCGTAGGCATCGAAGTTGTAGTGAATATTGTTCACGGTCGAAGCGGGGTATTGAATGTCCGACAGGTCGTTTTCGACTGTATTGAAAACTCGATTCGTCACTACACCCCTGCCGTCGATTTGCTGGGTCAGGTGACCGAGCGAATCGTAAGACATTAATCGAAGTGAATCCTTTCCTGAAATATTCGAGTAGCTGTCAGTCGCCGAGTTATAAACGGGAGAAGGTCCAGCATATCCGGGGTAGGTGATCGCGTCTAGGTAGCCCGCCTGTTTATAGTAGTATCTCGTCACATTTCCGTTGGCGTCTGTGAGCGTCTTTCCGCGATAGAGAGCATCATATGAGTTGCCGACAGGTTCGGAGTTGCCTGTAACGGAAACTTGTTCTCCTTCAAGTCCATAATTATATACAAACTGCCGAACGAGAGTCCCGCTCTCATCATAAGTGTTTGCTGTCAGTAGGGGTCCTCCGGGATAGAGGTAAGTTTTAGTCTCGAAACTATTTCCCGTTCCGGACTGCCCGGTAGCAGGGTTTGTTACGCTCAAAATCTGGTCGGCAATGTTATAAACTATGTTAGTTGTGTTGCCTAGAGCGTCAGTATACTGAATTTTATTGCCTCGTGAATCATATCGATAGTGGGTGGATTTCCCGAGGTTGTCCGTCATTTTGAGGGGCTGTCCAATAGCCGCAGTTTGTGAATAACTTCCATCCGTCGTAAAGTTATATGTTGTAAAGATCGTTGCCGAAGCGTTATTGCCTGGTTCAGTGATGCTCAATCCGTTTCCCAGCGCGTCATAAGAGTAGGATTTCGCTACTGTTCCCCCGTTGACTGTCCCAGGTGCAGGCATGTTATCTGTGGAAAGTAGCCCTGAAGGCTCGAAATAGGTGATGACAGTCGCCGTTTTGCTCCCCTGTTGAACCTGAGTCAATCTGCCCAGCGCAAAGTTCGTGTAGTTGTAAGTGTTCGTCGTCGTCGTGTTTCTCGGCGTCGTGGAGGTCAGGCAGTTGCCATAGCTATCCCAGGTGTAGCTCCAAGAATGACCGAGCGCATCCGTCACGCTTGATGGTTCATAAGGCGTATTTGGCGATGCGAAGGTCTTCGTCCCCTGAATCACGTTCGCGCCATTTGTCTTCGTCGTGCCGCTCATGTTGCCGTCGAAACCAGCCGTGTTAGAGTAAACAACGGCGTTCAACGGGTCTTTCACAGTCACAAGAGTGTGGTTGGCGTCGGTGGCGGAGTAGTTCCGGCTATTGCCGTTGGCATCCACGAGGCTGCTGACGGTGCAGGTTCCGTCGGTTTTGTAGTTGATCGTCGCCGTCGCGTTCCCAGTTCCTGTCGGAGAGGGAACGGTGATCGTGTGCAAGAAGGGAACCTGCTCCGAGAACTCGCCATTGTTGACATTGTAGTAGCCATAGGCGTAACGATCAGGAGGGTTGCTCGCGCCGGTCGCGACGATTGTTCGAGAAAATGCTCAAACTTACCTTCCATAACTCCGTATCTGTCTCAAAGTAGTACAATTCTCACGCAATGTTGCGCCTCGCCGTTTTACACGGTTCGACGAGGTTAAGAGCGCCCTTTTAAAGTACTGGACACTACTTGCCAATTGCCCCTTTTCTTGGCGAGTGTCGACTCATAATATTCACCAGACCTACCTGACGATGTCCACCTACCCGAAAGTCTGATCTCATCATTGTCGATTTTTTTCAATGATAATAATGAAAGAATTACTCCACGCTTTTTTGTCTTTTTATCTTTAAAGCTTACAGATTTGTAAATTTGAAACCGAGATCTGTCTTGGTAATCTGCGAATCTTGGATTGCCTTGATTTAATCTATTCAGCACTTGAGAAGTAACTGCTTTCGCGTGTAAATTGGAATATTTTGCGTTAATATAGATGAAGTAGATGACATTCTGCGATCTACTTTTCTCAGCCATGTGCTGTAACCACACCGTGCAGACATCAATAATCGATTCTATCGATAATTGGGATTTCTCTGTAGTGGAATGAATACTATGTTTAATTGGATGTTTTTGCGACCAACATTTTGTCGGGATAAACGTGCCAAATAAGCATGCCAAGATGAATGGAATGGAGAAAATATGGCCCCTGCCGATTGAGCGATTAACTCTGTACAACAAAATATTAGTCATAGCCTACACTTCTTTCTTCGATATATTGAATGTATTTGTCAGATCGGAAGTTTGCATAATCCGGTATATTTGACTAAGAAGAGAATAAACGGTAACTATGCAGTCTTTTGACGTTTAGACTAATGGAGCCTTCAAACCGGGCCTCATCGAAGGCAAATGAAATCAAGAAGCATTTCCCGAAAGTTTTGTCAGGAATATATGGCACTTTGGAGCAGCGAGTGGTCTATATCTGACTCTCTCTATATTCCTAGCATTTCATTAGAGTTATGGTTTTCAATCTCAAATCTTCTCGGAGCGCCGTTTCGGACGGGCGAAAATAGTCTAAACGTCTACAGTCTTTCGAGGGAATAAATTCAATCATGATGTCATTGTCAGTTTGGACAAGACGGTGTCCCAGGACCGTAGCCTACTT
>JAYVOT010000798.1:0-4236 GCA_043757795.1 Chthonomonadaceae bacterium
TCGACAACTGATTGAAAGCGTTTCATAACTGTATTTCCTGATTAAAATCGCTCTATTGTTTTACGAGCGGGGGAATTTCGTGCGTTAAAAATGAAAATAGGGTTCGCGGACGCTTTTAGGGCAGAGCGGGAAGTTCCGCAGGTTGAACATCGGTCGCCTCATTGCGCTCATCTATGCCTAGAATTGCGCTCTGATTCTTCGCGACTGGGGTCGTGTCTTGAAGAGAGGCGGACATGAAATCCCGCTCCTCATCGCTGACGTGGAGTTCCGCTCTAGGCGTGAACGAAGCGAGCGAAAGTCTCGGCGCGCGAAGAGGCGCATCTGATGCAACCGCAACTTCCGTTAAGGATTCATTCGAAGCGATGCGCTTCGCCTCATTTTTGGCAAGCAAGACAGCGACGTTTGATGCGCTTGCAACAAGACTCGTATGTTTGGATGATCGGAAGGCGGGTTCATTTTTCGCGACTTGCAATCGACGGTAATTTTTGCGTCGCGAGCTTGACGAAGAATGCGCTTTTGCCGCCTTCAAATCCGTATCCGATTTTACAATGAAGATCGGGCTTTCAGATTGAAAAATGGAATCGTCGATCGGCGACAAACTGAGATGCGGTTCCTCTGCAGTCGTTCCGTGAGGAACGGCGTTAGCTATCGCCGGAGTATGCAAGGCGTTGCCGTTGCCAATTTTCACCGGAAATCTCGAAGCGACGAGGAGCAGGAGTCCCGTCGCGAGAACGGCAGGAACTCCGACTTTCCAATTTTGCCATACAGGTTTTTTGCGCTGAGTTTCCGCGAGTTTGAGATAGAAACCCGCCCGAAGATCTCCCGGAGAAGCGATGGAATTGGATGCGGAAGCGAGCGCCGAGTCGCATCTTCTCGTTGTGGCAACTTCCTGTCGACACTCTGCACAAGACGCGAGATGCTGTTGCGCTTTCGCCTCTTCCACCGGGTTCAGTTCGCCATCCAAAAACTCAAATAGACGAGATTGAAACTTTCCGCACTCATACGAAGAGGGAAGTTTGACATATGATTTTGAAGACATCTTATTTTCCCTCCTTTGCGACGCAGAGCGCATCTGACCCGAATTGGGCTACATATTGGTCTTTGAAGGCTTTGCGCGCTCGGAAAAGTCGAACTTTTGCGGCGGCGGCGGTGCAGTTGAGAGTCTCTGCGATCTCCTCCAGAGAGAGGTTCTGATAGTAGCGCAAGACGAGGGTCTCTCGATGGTTTAACGAACAGAGTTGGAGAATCTTCTGAACTGTCTCGGTTTCAAGTCTGCGTTCAAAAACGTTTTCAGGCTCAGTTTCGCTGTCGGCTGGCGTCTGCGCGAAAGCGGGTTCGTCGAAAATCGGCAGAAATCGCCAGCGTTTCGAGCTTCGCGCCGCGTCCACGCCGCGATTGACAGCGATACGATAGAGCCAGGTGGCGAAGCGTGAACCGTGCCTAAATTTTGGCAGGGAGCGATACACCTGGACGAAAACGTCCTGTGTCAGGTCTCTCGCCTCTTCCTGACTTCCGACGATTCCGTAGAGGATGTTGTAGACGTAGTCCTGATACCGGCAGAACAAGGTATCGAAGGCTGAGTTCTCGCCGCGCAAGAATCGCGCCACTAGCGCGTTGTCGTCGTCGGTCGTCACCGTTCGCTCCCCGTTCCTCGGCGTTCTCCAACCCGTCGCACAGGCTTCCTGGTTCATAAAAAGCTCCACCCTGATTTCGAGTGGGCATTGGAGCCGGCAATGTTCGCTTGCCGCTCTTTCGCTGCCCTCTCGCCGCTGATTATTCTTTAGACGAGGCTTTTTTTGAAAAGGTTACATAGCGAAGATCGGTCTTTTGAACTCGGGTCGGCGGCTTAGGCCGCTTTTAAATGCGTGAAGAAGCGAGCGCTTTCGCCTTCTCCGCTCTTTTGGTTCCGAAGGGAGTTTTCATCTGTGCCGCATAAGTGTCGCCGATAGCTATTCGAAGCAGATTGGGGATCCAAGAGTCGCGCTTGCCCGCCCCGTAGCCGATCGCTTTCGGAACAAATGGGGGAAGATCCGCTATCGCGCCCAACGGGTCGCGCTCGGCGAATTCGGCGAGCAAAGCGGCTCCCGTCGGGGTGATAAGCTCCTTGGGGCGGTCGTCGGGTCGCAGTTTGAAACCGACTAGCAACTCCATCGTGGCAGGGGCGGGAACAGGCATTGTCCCGTGAGCGCACTCCACCCAACCTCTATTGAAAGGAAGAGGAGAAGCATAGACCTTTTCGATGCCCAACATCTCCAGGCCGATGCATGCGCCGATGATGTCCACTATGGCGTCTATCGCGCCCACTTCGTGAAAGTGAATCGTGTCTGGCGACATGCCATGTATCTTCGCTTCGGCGTTCGCCAGGCGTGTAAAGGCGCCGACGGCTCTTCTTTGGATGCTTTCGGAAAGTCCGCTCTTGCCTATGATTTCCCGAATGTCGCTGAGATGTCGTCCATGACCCTGATCTTGATCAAGCAGAATCACGTCTACATCCATCGCAGCGATGCCTTCTTTCACCACCGGTTCCGCTGTCACCTCATATCCCGGGACGTTCAGTTTCGCGAGTTCACTACGCCAAGCCTGCTCGTCTAGCCCTGCGTGCAACAGCGCCCCCAACGTCATATCTCCGCTGATCCCGCTAAAACAGTCAAAGTAAGCAATTCTCATTGTTAGTCCTTAAGAATAAATTGTCACTGGCATAATGAATAAGGATGAGTCTCTATTGAACCGCGCTCTCATTTATGGGCTTAATTCCAATTCGCAAGTTCGATTCCGACAGTTCTCGACGTCTCTCGAACTAAGGTTTTCGATCCACCATCATCGCGGTCGCTTGCGCAAGCGGTTTCATAACGATCTCGTCGATATTGACGTGAGGAGGGCGCGTGACCGCCCACTGCACCGCGTCGGCGATATCTTCCGCGGTGAGGGGAGTCAGTCCGGCGTAGACCTTTGAGGCGCGCTCTTCGTCGCCGCTGAATCGCACGACGCTGAACTCTGTCTCCGTCATGCCGGGGGCTATCTCGGTCACTCGAATCGGTTTGCCCAAAAGCTCCATTCGCATGACTTTCGTGAGAGCGCAAACAGCGAATTTTACCGCGTTGTATCCCCCGCCTCCGGGATAGGCGTCGCGCCCGGCGACGCTCCCGATGTTGAGGATATGTCCGGCTCCTGACGCCTCAAGTTTCGGCAGGAGGGCGCGAGTCATTCGCATCAGCCCCATGACGTTCGTGTCGTACATGCGCTGCCAGTCCACGTCTTTCGCCTCCGCGATTTTGTCAAGACCGAGGGCGCCGCCTGCATTGTTCACCAGCACATTGACCTCCGGAACGGCGGCGCAGAAGGAGTCCACGCTCTCTTGCGAGGTCACGTCCAACTCCAGGCAGAGCGCGCCAAGCGGTTCTCCGACCTGCTTGACTTTATCCAGGCGCCTCGCCCCCAACACCAACCGAAAGCCCGCCGCATAGAGCGCGATTGCGGTCGCCGCCCCGATCCCGCTGCTCGCCCCCGTTATCACCGCCGTTTTGATCTCTGACAAATTGAACCTCCGAAAAAATTATGATGCTGGAATGACTTTCGTCGTTAATGCGATGTCAAAAATCTTTTGCCTGCAATGCAACCTACTGTTTCTGCGAACCGACAAAAAATCCGCAGAACTCTTGCGCATCATGATACGCGAAAGAGAGTCTCTGCGGATTAGTATACGCCAAAGATCGACCTAGAGTTCCACCGCGAGCTGAGTCAGAGTGACAAAGCGAGCGCCTAGTTTTTTCAGGTATCCGACAGTTTCAGCGAAGACCTCAGCGTTGTCCTCGCAGTCGCACATTGCGAGACTCAAAACGGAACTAACTGTTAAATGAGCTTCGATAACCTGTTTCACTTTGTTGAAGCTCTGGTCGAGATACCCGCGCGCGCCTTCGATATTGGCGACCGGCACAACCCAGATTTTTGCGTCTCCCTGTTGGTGCGGATTTGCGTATGAGGGGTGATACGGCGCCTTTGGAGCTGAAGCGACGCGACTTCCGCATGAACCGGGGGTCGAGTCGACAAGGATGCCGATGTCTTCCAGAGCGAGGAGATCAGACCCTTCCAAATCGCCGTTTGCGGCTCGAAATGAAGTTGGTTTGATCGAAAACTGCTTGAGAATGTCTTTCCCTATGCGAACGAGGTCGCCTCGTTCGACGGTGTTGGTGATGCCTGCATCAAACTGAAGATAGAGTCCGAGTTCGTGCCAGGCGG
>JAYVOT010000799.1:0-16013 GCA_043757795.1 Chthonomonadaceae bacterium
TCCTGAGCAATGGGCGGATATGGCAGTTTTATCGCCTCGCCGTATCTGGCGAAATTTTCGAAACGGCGGAATACACTGCCCAATATCTGCCTGAACTTCTGGGCGCGTTGGATTTCATCTGTGTCGAATGCGAGGTACTCGCTCAATAGACTGCTTCGATATCGCCCGAAATAGCCGAAACTCTCTTGCCCGATTGAACTCAGTTCAATCGGGCAAGAGAGTTTTGAAGTATCGAACGAGATCGGATGCGTCTAGTTCAAAGTAACGTTTTCGACTTGTTCGAGATTAATCATTACCGTTCTAGTCTCGTCCGCCTTGCGATGCATAGGGCTTGGGTTGGGCGGGATGTAGATAGTCGCTATGCCTGTCGCCAGTAGCCTGTAATAACCAGGAGTTTGCAAGGATAAGGTCAAGACGTTTTTATTGTCCACCCGCAATGTATTCCCGGTGAAATCTGCCATACCTGGTCGTTTAATGACCAGGGAACATGGTTCGGAGGTGACGATTTTCAGTTTCTGACAGATCGTCAACCGAGCTGTGAGTCCGACAGAAGTATCGCCTGGAGTAGAGAAGAATTTTTCAATTGGGTCGGTCACGAAACCGTTTGAGCCGCTGATTGCCCCGGTCGCTTTCCATTTCCAGCCTTTGGCTAGCGACACTTTGACAGTCGCGGGCGTTGTAGTATTGCCGCGAGCGAAATCGAGGATTTGTGTAGTAGGCGCAGGAGGCGGCGTGCCAGTGACTCCGGGGGCTACCGAAACCATGTCTACATTCCCGCTCGCATTGTATGTTGAGGGCTTCATATCCGGCGTCATAGTGAAGGTGACATTCGTCATGATGGGCAAAGAGATTCGCATCTCCTTTTTATCTTCCTGCGTAACTACCGTTTTGACATCGCCAACGTCTTTCACCATCTCCTTCTTTAAGCCGGATGATTTGCCAGGCTCGGTGGTCAAGTAGGTCGCGAAATCCTGGACTAAGCGAAAAGACAACTTATCCCCTTTGCCTCCAGTATTGCCTGCCAGCGTGTTGAAAGCGTCCTTGATGAGAGTTAGAATATTTTTGTGGTTTGCCACTGTATACGGCACTGCGAAAAAAGCAGTCGCATTCCCCCAAAATTTGCCATGCCAGTGCCCTGTATTGTCGGAATAGGGAGAAGCGGTTAAATCGCTGATAGCTCTTGATTGATCTTCGACTCCTGCCGCGTTGATATCATCTGCAAGTTTTGGCAGATCGGCGGGGTCTTGCGAATCGAAACTTGCATCACAAGTCTCGATTCGTTTCTTCTTGATATAATCCAGCAAGGGGACCGGCGGTTGCAAAGGATTTGTGAGTGACGCGTCATTTTTCGAATCCCTTACCCCACAACCTCTGCTGTAGAAAGTCTCGCCAGAGATAAAGATGTTCACTCCATCTTTGGAGTATGGGTTGCCCATATCGCCTACTACATTGTCTCCACCTGCAAGTCTGGTTGATGCAACTGTATTAGGACGAAAGGGTGCGAAACTTCCGGTTTTTGTGAAATGCACCCATTTATCCGGCGTGCCATTGGAAGCCGCTAATCTGAAAAGAGGCGCATTGCCGATCGCATAACCTTCGATGCGATAGTAGGGCGTCAGCCAGGGCATAGTCAGCTGACCGACTATCGAAGAACCGTCCGGAGAAGCCTTCAAGGAGCCAATCACTTTTCCTGTGTCGAGATTAGACACAACGATCTTGCTCAGTCTATGCGAGGTATCTGCTATGTCAAAAGTCAGATTGAAGTTAGTCGTGGTCGGATTGAACACATACCAGTCGGGATTTTCCTGTAACGGCATCAAACTCAATGCATGATCTGCGAAGTTGAGTCTGGTTGGGGTTTGAGCGAGGTCATACTCGGAAACATTGGTTGGCATTTCCAGTTGAAGACTTGGCAGTGCAATGTTGACAAGGCTCTGCCAGGTGGCGCTGACTCCGACATAAGCGGAAATAGCGCTGTCCGAGGCGAGTTGAGTCCGAGTCGGATTTTGCCCAAAACAACTTGAGCGCATTGCCAGCAAGAAAAGAATGCTGCAGAGTGATGCTAAGGCTTTGCGGAGCGCTGAAGACATGCCTTTTTCCTTCTTTCCCTGGTTTGGTTCAGACGAGGAAGGCGGTCGTGCGGTTTGACTTCGCGCAATCATAAAGTTGCGGGGGGGGGGTACAGGTGTCTACGTTTCGGTGCATTTTACTACCTCCGGCATGGAAGGTTCCCAAAGTTGCGAGTTGCAAGTTTAAGAAAGAGTGACTACGTTGTTACCTAACAGTTTCATTATAGGGGGTTCATCCGCGTTTGTCAAGCGAATTGCCTAAAAAAAACTTAATTTCTTTCTAGAGTGCGGTCGGAAGACTTGATTAGAATCAGATTCAGTGGGAATCGGATGCATTTTCATGCCCTCGACAATACTCTTTTGCGCCCGCCTCGCTACGGAAACAACCTGTTTTGAATACGAAAGGGAAACTACAAATGATTCCCGACAAGAAATTTTTTCTGAAAAAATACTGTACCTGAGCGGTTACATATCAAGATTTCTCAGAATTCGACAAAATGCGCTTCTAAGCGTGATTTCAGGTTCGGTGCGCTTGAATGTAGAGTGAGAAGGGGAAAATTTTTGGACAGGATGGAGAGGATTAAAAGGACGAAATGCAAGGAATCAGAAAATATAAATCCCTCGAATACGATCCTTTCATCCTGCATTCCGACGCTGAAATTCAGGCTTATCTTCCATAGTGCGACTTAGTTGTTGCCAAATATTCGGCTATTTCAGAGTTCGATTCCAGAACGTATCTCAAGTTGAGCCCTTGAAACTTCTTTAACTTCCGGAAATGAAGCAAAACTACAAAAGAGTCGCGCGCAAACAATGCGCACGACTCTTTTTGAGGTCAGCGAGTACCCATGTCTCGCTAATTAGAGAGACTTCAAGAAGCTCAAGAGGGCGTCTCGGTCACTCGGGCGCAGGTTCAAGTAGCGGTCTCTCGCTCTTTGACTTTCGCCTTCGTGATTAACTATCGCCTCCTCAATGCTTTTCGCCCTGCCGTCATGCAGGAAGAAGAGCCGCCTGGACAATCCCCAAAGCGGGGCGGTTTTGAACTGATCTCCCTGCGCCTTCTCCTGTTGGATGCCGTCCGCGAGGCGAGATCCCATTCTGTGCAACAGGAGATCGGAGAAGAGCCGCACAGGCTTTTCCGATAGAGCCGCCACGACGTTTTTTCCGGTTTTCATTTCGGGGACGTGGCAAGCAGTACAACGAATCGAATCGAACAGACGCTCGCCAGACTGCACTTGGGGCGTTATTGGAAGTCTCTGTCCGGGAGGAGCGAGATAGCGCATGAAAGCGGAAAAGGTTTCAATGTCGCTGTCCTGATCTTCCGGGTCAGCCACTGAATCCCATCCTACGGGAATGCGTCTTCCCTGCGGAAGGTTCTCCGTGGGAAATCCTATGCTCGTGATCCCCATCTCATTTAGATAGGCATCCCCTGCAAAGACATGAAGCGATGAATGCTGCGCTTTCCAGCCGAATCGCCCCACTTCATTCAGGCTCGTTTCCGGATTGAAGACGATATTCGCGACGCCCTGAACTCCATCTTGATCGCGTTTTTTGGTCGCCGCCAGGATTGTCTCCCCCGGAATCGCCTCAATCAAGCCCACTCCGAAAAGCGGCGTAGTGATGCGTCGGGAAACGAAATCCGCCTCTTTCGGAGCAACCTCTCCCTCGATCGGACAGTAGGTATCGAACTCTTTCAACGACCTTGCCTGAATAACCGGACCTCCCAATTCCGGCAGATCGCTATACTTTCCATTCCGGTAACCTCCTATTCGAGAGACCCTCGCAGTCGAGAGATCGATCCCCGCGCCGCCTATCGCACCCGCTTTGTGACATTCGGCGCAAGATGTCCCATTGAAAACCGGTCCAAGGCCGTCCGCTCTCACTTCCGTTTTGCTGAAGGATTTCAACCCCAAGTCGAAAATCTGTTTTTGATCGTCATTCAGATCCGGAAGAGATTGTCCCAACACGTAGCTGGTTTGGCGAAGCGACGACGGACTCTGCGCCCCTCCTTGCCAGGCTCCCAATACCAACAGAAGCGCCGATCCCGCCATTGTCGTGCGGAGGAAATTCGTCTTGCTCATGTACTTTCCTTTTCTTAAACTATGCAGACCGGATTTGATTACCCGGTATGACAGGGTTTGCAAAATAGCCAACCCTAATTGATATTGCAATCTCGGCTCTAATTTACAAACGGCAAATAGGCGATCCATTGAAGCTGACCTTTTGAGCATGGAAAGAAGTTGCTCGATCGGCATATTCTGAACTTATCGAGCACATTGTCTCTCACAAAAATGAAAATGAAATGAAAAGAGCTTAATTGAAAATAGAAATCATGAATTCAAATAACTGGAGTCAACGAACAACGCATCTCCCAGTCGGATGTGTTCTATCCGATTGGGAGATGCGTGGCAAGAGCGATTGAATTTAGGAAGTGGACTTTATTTCTGATCAGATTCGTAATAGACCCACTTGGGAGCTAGTTTGAACTGAACCAGAGTCAAAACAAGGATGATGATGAAGAGAATCCAAGCGAGGGCGGAAGCGTAACCCATCTTGAAGTACTGAAAAGCGTTTTTGAATAGGTACATCACTGGCATCAGCAGACTATCGACAGGTCCGATCGGTTTGCTCGGGTCTCCGCCGCTCAGCACATAGACGCGATCAAACTCTTGCAATGCTCCTATCGTTCCATTGACAAGATTAAAGAAGATATAGGGCGAGAGCATGGGGAGGGTGACGTTTTTAAACTTCTGCCACCAGTTTGCGCCGTCAAGGTTAGCCGCTTCATAGAGGTGTTCCGGTACTCCCTGCAACCCAGCCAACCACAGGATCATGCCTCCGCCCGCCCCCCATAGCCCCTGAAGGATAAGCCCTGGTTTCGCCCATTCCGCCGCCCCGAACCAGCCGGGAGGGGCGACATGGAACCAGACGCCAATGCTCGACTTCCACATAGCGTTCAAAAGCCCGCGATTCGGGTCGCCATTCAATACCCACGCCCAGAGCATGGCGCTTGCGACAACCGGAACGATAGAGGGAAGGTAGAAGAAAGTGCGATAGAACGCCATTCCTTTGACTTTGGTGTTCAAAAGCATGGCGATAGCAAGACTGGACGCCATTCCCAACGGGATGCCGAATGCAGAGATATAGAGGACGTTGGCGAGGGATTTTGTGAGATAGTAACTGTCTCTTCCCAGTAGCTCGGAGTAGTTGTTAAGCCCGACAAACCGTGCCTGGTGAAGGACATCGTAATCGCAGAAGCTAAGGAACATGCTCGCAATGATGGGACCGGCAGTCAGAGCGACGAACCCGAACAGCCAGGGAAAGATGAAGAAATATCCTGCAGTCGCTTCCTGCCGCGCCAAGCGACGGAGTTTGAGCACGGAGTAAAATCGCCAGGCTGTGAAGCCGAGAGCCAGCGTCCCAAGAACGGAAACGATCGCGACGGGGATTCGAGGGTCGAGAAGTTTGAACTGACCTCCTTCGAATACTTTGTCCAATTCTTTTTGAACGACTTTCGTGCCGTCCGTCATCGCTTTCGAAGAGGAATCATGAACGTTTAAACCCGGATAAATTGATGCGTGATGAGTAGCTGAGTCAAAGGCGCGAACATGCTCGTCCCAGAGACGTTGCCCCACAAAAGTCACGGGTCGAAAGCGTGCGAACTCCATCATTTCGATGAACAGCGCCATCGGCTTGCGGAATTTATCCGTTTTTGGCCCGCAAGCTGCAAAAACCGCTGCGTTCGTTTTTCGATTTGCCGAGATATTGGGGTTGAACGGTCGATGTTTTGTGACGTTGTACGCTCGTTGAGCCACAGCTTCAATTACGCCCGCTTCGGGGCTCGCCATCCATTTAATGAATTCCCACGAGGCTGCCGCGTTTTTGGAGCCTCGCGGAATCGCATAGGAGAAACCGCCCGCCCAGGTGAGGTAGGTATCTTTTTCATCCTTAAATCTGCCCTGTCGATTCAGGCGATCAGTCGGCACGGGAGCGGGAACGACGCCGAAGTCTATGTCTGGTCCGTATCGCGCGATGTTGTTTAAAACCCAACTTCCATCCGTTTTCATCGCGACTTTGCCCGTGAGGAATGGGTCGAGTTCGTTCGCTTGAAAACCCGAAGCGAAAGCGTCGATTTTTGTCACGCCGCCAAGCTCGTCGTAGACTTTGACCATGTAGTCCAGCGCTTCCACGTTTTTGGCTTCATTCATGGTGCATGTGCGGCCGTCCGGAGACATGAATTCTCCGTTATTCTGCCACGAGTAAATATAGAGCCAGGAATTGCCGTAGTTCGGAATAAAACCGATTCGATCAAACGTTCCATCCGTATTGTTCTTTGTCAGCTTTTTCGCGTCCGCAAGCAATTCGTCCCAAGTTTGCGGCGGCTTCGCTTCGCCCTTCGCATCGACAATGCCAGCCTCTTTGAATAATTTCTTATTATAGAAGAGCGCTCGATCATCCGCGCCGGAAGGGACCGCGAAGACGCCCTTCTCACCGGTGATTGGATTCGTGTAGGTCGCTTCTTTCCAACACGCCGTATAGAAATCTTCCGCCTTTATGCCGAAGGGTTTATCTCGGTCTCTTGCGATGAAGTCGTCAAGTGAACGGAAAGTCTCTCTTGAGGCCCAATCCCCTATTGTGAATCGATCTTGCGCGATGACGTCCGGCGGCACATTCCCGACAATAGCAGTCATTAGCTTCTGAGGGTTCATTCCGCCCGCCCCCATCGAAAGGATGCTGACTTCTATCTCCGGGTGCATCTTCTCGAAAGTATGAACCTTGGCTTCCAGCCCCTTAGACTCTTCGCCGTACTGCAGACCCCAGACCACAATCTTTTGCCTGGTCGAAACGCGGGAGTTTTCGCACCCGACTAAGGCTATGGCGAGAATTGCGAACAGAACCGGAAGAATGCTTTTTTTGAGCAGGAAATGTGAGAGAGAGAGCATGATTGTCCTCGATACGAAGCTATCTAATGAGACTTTAGTACGGTTGGGCATCTGTTGCCGTCCACTGATATTAAGAAACCCTAACCCTGTATCTAGCGTCCGTAAGACGCTCATTCGTTCCGATTCCCTGGACTGAAGTCAAGGTCCCAGAGGCGCTTCGCACACGTTGCTAAAACGCCCCCGGCGTTCTCGCGTCTTTCGAACGCCCATTTATGAGACTGGTGTTTTCAACACTGGGATAAAACAATAATTTACTTCGTCCAGGCGCGCTGGATTTTGGAGATCGCCTCGGCGATGTCTTCCATGTCCGCTCGTTCGCCTAGCAACTGAAACTGATCCAACCAGATGCCGTCTTTGCAGACCTGCTCACAGACGGGAAAAGATAGATTTTGATATTCGATCTTTCTTCCAGTCTGACACCATGTTCCCTTGCGCGAAGAGTACCTGGCGAAGATTCCCTCTTTGTAGAGCGGAACGTAACCGCCATCCGCCTCGACTCCCTCAGCGAACATCGCTTTCATAAATTCGTCGCGAGAGCGTCCGCCGAACTCCGTCTGGTCATATCGGAACGTGTAGAGATGATAAGAGTGGCATGTGATGCGCGGATCATTGAAAGGGAGAATGATTCCCGGTATTTCAGTAAGAAGCTTTGTGAGGTAATTCGCGTTTTTGGTTCGAGTCTGAGTTTGCTCCGGCAGTCGTTTCATCTGAGCGCGCAGAATCGCCGCTTGAAATTCGCCCAGGCGGTAGTTGCTCCCAAGAATCGGATGCTCATACCAACGTCCGTTTCGCACGCGCCCGACGTTGATGACCGACCAGACTGCATCCGCAAACTCCTCATTGTTCGTCAGCACGATTCCGCCTTCGCCGGAGTTCAAATTTTTGCTCGCTTGAAAGCTGAAGGCTCCTATGTCTCCCAACGCCCCGACTTTTTTGCCGTTCCAAGTGGCTCCATGCGCTTGCGCCGCATCCTCGATCACGTAGATGTTGCGCCTTTTCGCGATTTCGAGAATTCGATCCATATCGCAAGGACGCCCAGCGATATGCGCGGGGATGACGGCGCGAGTTCGAGGCGTGATCGCCTCCTCTAATTTGTCAGGATCGATATTGGACGTGTTTATATCAATGTCCGCGAAAACCGGAATAGCGCCGACCTCAACCACGCACCCGGCAGTAGCGACGAAAGTGTAGGGCGGAACGATTACCTCATCTCCGCAACCAATGCCCAATGCACGAAGAGCGACGACAAGCGCCGCAGTTCCGCTTGTGCAGTTCGTAGCGAACTTAGCTTCTTGATACTCAGCGAACTCCTGCTCAAACGCCTTGCCGTGCTTACCGTAGACAGACCACCAATTCCCGCTGTGCAGAACATCCAGCAGAGCCTCTTCTTCGGTATGATCCCAAATTGGCCACGCAGTCCAGGGATTTTTGGCGATATCTCGCACAGGGGAGCCGCCATTAACAGCAAGAGTATCAGATGAAACGGTAATCATAAATAATAAAACCTCAATAGAATTATGCCGATAGAATTATAGCAATGATAGCTGAACGGAACGACTCCCGGCTTTCCAGGAGACGCTCGGCTGATCGCGGAGAGCCACGTCGAGCAGAAACGGAACTTTTGTTTGTCGTCTAATTCTCTCTTGCACAGACCTGCGCGCGAGAGAAACGGAGTTGTTGACTCTGGATAAATGCGCCAACCAAATCGACATCGTGCCGTTCGCTTCCAGGCTTTCGGCTAGCTGGTCCGCGCAATCCGCATTTGACAAATGGCCTGTCGGCGAAGCTACTCTTTCCTTCATGTCCTGAGTGTATGGACCTCTCCAGAGCCACTCAAGATCGTGGTTCGCCTCGACGATCGCAAGTTGCACTCCCTTGAGAGCGTTTCTCATTTCGGTAGTCGGAGTTCCGGCATCGGTGAATATCGCTACCCGTGAGGTTCCCACTTCCAAGACATATCCGACTGTTTCTACCGCGTCGTGCGGCACTCTGAACGAACGAACTCCAATTCCTCCGACTCCCATCGCGTCGCCCGTCGCCAACTCTTTCGTTTCAAACGCCAACTCATCGCGCCGAGAACAGGCTTGCAACGTAGCGGCGTTTGCAATAATAGGCGCCTTTGTTTTCCTTGAAAGAGGTCCCGCCCCAATCGAGTGGTCGGTATGCTCATGTGTGAGAAAGATCGCGGACAAACTGTCGCTCGAAACTCCTCTCAAGGACATCATCGAGCAGAGCTTCCGCATTCCAATGCCGGCGTCAATCAAGACGGATGTCTCGCCATACCGGACAAGAATCGCATTTCCGCTGCTTCCGCTGGAAAGACTGTGAACCTCAAGTTGAGATTTAGATGAATGGATCATTTTTTTCGGAACTACTCAAAGAGGCTTTCGACAAACCATTCCGGATCGAAGACGCGCAGGTCTTCCGGCTTTTCACCCAAACCTACAAGCTTGATAGGCAATTTGAGTTCGTCTGCGATAGAGATGACTATTCCCCCTCGCGCAGTGCCGTCCAGCTTCGTGAGCACGATACCGGAAAGCGGAACAGCCTGCATGAACAGTTTCGCCTGGCTGATGGCATTTTGTCCTGTCGTGGCGTCGAGAACCAGTAGAGTTTCGTCAGCAGGATGCCCAAGCTCGCGCTCCGTAACTCGGTTGATTTTTTTCAACTCCTCCATGAGGTTTGTTCGAGTGTGCAGACGCCCCGCAGTATCCGCAATGACGTAGTCCGCTCCTCTCGCTTTCGCGGCTCGAATAGCGTCGAAGATGACGGCGGAAGGGTCGCCTCCCTCTTTATGTTTGATTACTTCCGTGTTCGTTCGTTTCGCCCAAATTTCCAGTTGGTCGATAGCGGCGGCTCGAAACGTATCGCCTGCAGCAAGCGTGACTCGTTTTCCCTGTTTCTGTAAGAGGTAAGCAAGTTTTGCTATGGAGGTCGTCTTCCCCACCCCGTTAACCCCAACGACCAAATATACAGTGGGCGAGACAGGATTGACCTTCAAGGCGATTCGCTCGGGGGAAGCGGTCGCGCTCAAAATCGCAATAACATCCTGTTTAAGTTTCACAACAACCTCGTCGGAACTCTTCATGCGCTCGTCTTGGACGGATTCGCGCAGGTTCTTCAGTAGTCGCGTCGCAGTGTGAACGTTCACATCGCCCTGAAGCAAACTCTCTTCAAACTCCTCGAAGAGGTCTTCGTCGATCTTGCCTCGCCCGGTCACGACCTGATCGAGTTTTCGGATTATCTTCTTAAAGAAATCAAAAGCCATAACTAATGCAACCTTCTTTTAAAATACGAATCAGTTGTCCGACTCGCTGCTTCAAAAGCGACTTGGACGAACTGAAATTCTGTTCAGCGCTTTTGAACTACGCCTGTGAGACCTGCAAGATGTACCCCATCATTGCGAAACGTCTCGAGCGAGCGGGCAATGAATTACCCCGATTAATGTAACCTAACCAAATAATCCGTGTGTTGAAAACACCCGGCAAATAAATGGGCGTTCTCCGGACACGAGAAGCGCCGAAAGCGTCTTTATTTACTGTATCGTTGCGAATCATTACGACGGGCAGAGCTTTGTCGCTATAGCTCCTTCGGCGGAAAACCCTTCGAGACATAATCCAACCCGCAACTTCAGGAACCTCACCCCCAGCCCCCATACGCGTAAACTTAAGCCAGCGGAATGAATTCCTCTGCTAGGGGCTTGCGGCCGTGCCGTGCTTCGCACTCGTCCCAATCGAGAGGATATGGGCGAACTGTCAATAGTGAGACATGCATTTCGAGGGCGAAGCGCTGCATTTTGAGTGCGAAGCACGATACGGCGGAACGCCCTTAGCAGAGGAATTCATTCCGCTGAGTCTGTTGCACAGAAAACTTGCCTTAGATTTGCCCGCGATATCGCTAAGCTAACAAATATGCCCTCGGCCCCTCTCCTGAGCGTTCGTTCCTCACTAGGAGAGGGGAGGAGGAGAGTTGCGAATCGTCACATCGGGCAGAGCCGCTTTTCAAATGTGCCATCGGCGAAAGCGTTTTTTGGACCTAGCTATGCCGGACCTTCAAACTTGACTCACATGGATTGGTTTTTGATATCCCGGTATCTCGCGTCCTCAAGAGGCTTGCTATTTCCTCCCGGGCGATTTAAGCGCACATCGCAACCGGAGAACTCTCTTCATAGCCGCGCAACGAAGTTCTTCAATACCTTGTAAACCTGCAGTTGCGTCACTTTAAGCTGGATCGTCGCTGTCAACTTTGTCCGTCGGCGCAACTGTCGGGAGCGAATTCCAGAAGAGTCGATACAGCTCTCTGCCGACTAAAAGCATTGAGAAGATCGTGAATAGCGTCGCGATAGTCTTATCCATTAAATTTGTAAGCGTAACTCCTCCGATGACCCCGCCTATTAAGGCTCCGGCAAAGGAAGCGTTCGCATAGACACGATCAGCGATCCCTTTTTGATAATAGCCCCAGGCAGGCAACAGCGAAGCGAGAAAGACCACGAACAGACAGACTCCTACTGTTTCATAAGGATTCGAACCTCTAAGAATTCCCTTCTCTGTGACCCCGGTCAGCATCCAAATCGCGGGAAATATGACGGCTCCGCTCACCAAACCGGATATCTGCGTGATAGCCCCGACCGCAACGCCTATCAAGGCAAGTTGCCACCACTGATCGTACAGCGCGAAATGTATGGAACTTTCAGTCAACTTGCTAAGCAGCGGGATCTGCCTCCCCACAAAAATCGCAAGAAACAGACCGAGCGTTTGCATCAGTCTCCTTCTGTTGACATCCTCCGGCTTCGGTGCAAATTGTCTGAAAGCGATAGCTCCTACAGTCGCGCCAACAAACAATAGGGATCCTCGACCGGCGAGCATTCCCATGTTCTTCTGGATCATCGCAGTGACGAAGAATCCTATCGCAGAGGCGAAAACAGCGTAATTGAGAGCGCTTGCCTGCGCTTTTTCGGCGTTGAACCCAAGCATCCAGGTCAGCATCGGCGAAAAAGAGACATGCGCGCCAAAACCTGTAAGCGTCGAAACCAGAGCGTTGATCGCACCTGCGACAGTCACGACAACTGTCTTGATAAGAGAGCGGTTAAGCTTCCTGTCGTTTTTTTTCAACTTCTTGCGTTCTGGCGGAGTTTCAATCGGCGTCATCTTCAGCTCCTGATCTCAACCTTTGATGCCGGTCAAGGTAATCCCTTGAATGAAGTATCGCTGAGTGAAGAAAAAGAGGGCGAGGATAGGGACAATCATCATCGTCGAAGCCGCCATCAGAAGAGCGGGTTCGCTGCCATGCGCGGTTTGAAAAAGTTGCAAGGCGTAGGCGAGCGTCTCTTTCTCCGGAGAACTGATATAGATCAGGGGACCGCGGAAGTCGTTCCAGACTGCCATGAAAGACAGAATCGTGATCGCGGCAAGAGCGGGTTTTACTTGCGGCAACATGATGCGCCAGAAAATGCCGTAGGGAGAGCAACCGTCTATCTTGGCGGCATCTTCAAGTTCGTTGGGAATTCCGAGAAAAAACTGTCTTAGAAGAAAGATATAGTACGCGGCTCCGAAGAAGGACGGAACCCAGAGCGGTCGAAGGCTGTCGATCCAGCCGAGCCAACGAAAGATGAGGAAGACCGGCATCATGGTAACGGCGGCAGGAAGCATCATCGTCGCAAGCAAGACGACGAACAGTTGATCTCTCCCAGGAAATTTCAGCCGGGAGAAGCCGTAAGACACCATAGAACAAGACAACAGCGTTCCGAAAATTCCTAAAACTGAAACGATAAGAGTGTTCTTCAAAAAGACAAGGCCGTAATTTGTTTCGGGCGGCAGAAATTTGAGTGCGTCCGGATAATTTTTCCAAACCGGAGAGTTGCGGCGGATATCTTGGATCTGATCCTTGTTCGCCTTAATGGTTTCGCCGGAGGGATTTCCGCCCTGAAGAGGTTGCAGGATTCGATCCCCGGTGTCCGACTCCTCCATCACTGCCGCAGTGATCGCGTTTCCTTTGTAATTCATGGTCACTAGCCCACGCTCAACCCCGTCAATTTTGATTTTCACCTGTTGAGTAGGAATCCAAATCGGGGGAAAAGCGCTCATGTCTTTGTCTTCTTTTAAGGACGTGGAGATGAGCCATGCAAAAGGAACAAGAAATACGAATGAGCCGGTGACGAGAGCGAGGTGCAGCAGAGTCTGTCGCAAGCCCTCTTTCCCGTCTTTCAGGACGCGCCAATCCGCTTTCAACAAAACGAGCGAGCGGTACAAGAAAAAATTGACAAGGGCTATGCCCGCTCCAGCCGACATGATGCCCATCGCTCCAAAGCGCCACGTAATAAGATAAGCTGAAAAACAAATGAGTGTGACTGCGATCGCTCCGATCGTTGTCGAAGTTCGCTTCGTTTTGATAGCTAAACCGACAGCCGCCAAAACGCCTCCGACGTTCAAGTACAGGAGAGCTATTGCGAGGATCACCAATAAAGGACTAATTAAAGACATGGAAGGAGTTCGAACCTCGCCCATCTCCGTCGAAACGAACCCTATCGCTTAGTATTCAATCGAATAGTCAGCGAAGAAATCGAATTTGGAGGGTTGAGCCGCCGCGTTATATTGAATCAAATCAACACTGAATTTCGAGAAGAAGGGCTTGTTTCCCTCCTTCAACGTTTGAGGTTTGGAAAAAAGGTTTTATCTTGCGATGATGCAAAATAGTAATATCACCCTGCCGTCAATCTCGCGCATTCAAAACGCAGTATACCTCATAGCTCTGGAAACGTGACTAACAGTCACTTTTCGGCGATTTCAACAGGCTTTTTTGCGGGTTTTACCTCTTCGGACTTCTCTCCGACATTGAATTTTGTCATCGCCATGACAAACCCCTCTTTCAAAACGCACTCAGTAGCGTCGGCGCATCGTTCATAGCTCACTGCCATGATTTCCGCTTCGTCCTTTGCGAACCTCGATAAGACATGCCCTGACAACTGTCCGGGCCGAGCCGCCCCCACTCCAATGCGAATTCGAGGAACTTCGTCCGTATTCAGGTGCGAGATCACGCTTGACAGCCCGTTATGCCCGCCAGCGGAACCTTTGAACCGAAGGCGCAATCTTCCCGGCGCAAGCGCTACCTCGTCCAGAATGATGAGGATGTCTTCCGTTTCGACCTTATAAAATCTGGCGATGGAGGAGACGGCTTCGCCTGAAAGGTTCATATAAGTCATTGGGCGTACCAGGATGACTCTCTCTCCGCTAATCGCGCCATCGCCATAGACCGCTTTGAAATTTCGTTTTGAAACCGAAATCCCATGTCTTTTTGCAAGCAAGTCGATCACTTCGAACCCTACATTGTGCCTCGTCCCGGCGTATTCCGCCCCGGGGTTGCCTAATCCGACGATCAACTTCATTTTTGACTCCGCTCAAGCGCTCCGCGAATAGAGGAGCTGACTATCCGTTCAAACGTGTACAAAACTCTCTGCGACAGCCTGTTTGCGAACTTCGCGCGAGCTGTCTCCCTCCAACATTCCCCTCATTTTCTCGCGCAAAGTGTCCAGTGAGAGGTACTCGCCTGTGATCTTGCTTTGAAAATGCCAGTGTTCCCAACCGTTGCAAGAGGGCTTTCCGTAGAGTATTGCAGCCAATTTGTGAATTGAACCGCGCTTTCCGTTGCAAACGAGAGTTCCGTCCTCATACACTGTCGCGATATGTTCGGATTTGCCGAGTCGCAGTTCAAAGCCCGCCTCGATCAAACCGTATTCAAGTAGGAGCGAGAAAGCGATCTTCATTTTTGGCGCGTCCAGCGAAGCCGGAAGCGTTTCATCCGGCACAAGCGGGGGAACGGCTTCAGCGATTCGCAACTCCGCCACCTGTCTGTAATTCTCTTCTTTCTCGATTCCGATCCACTTCCTACGCAGTTTTTTGGCAACCGCTCCCGTCGTTCCAGTCCCGAAAAAAGGGTCTAGCACGACGTCGCCCTGATTGCTGCACGCGCGTATAATTCTATGAAGAAGGGCTTCGGGCTTTTGAGTCGTGTGCGCCTTCTCCCCATTGCGCTTCCTGCGCTCCTCCCCGGTGCAGATCGGAAGACGCCAATCGCTTCGCATTTGCAAGTCTTCATTTCCGGCTTTGAGCGCCTGGTAGTTGAAAACGTATTTTGTCTGCTTTTCCGATTTCGCCGCCCAGAGAATAGTCTCATGCGCATTGCAGAACCTGGTTCCGCGGAAATTCGGCATAGGATTTGACTTGAGCCAGATAATATCGTTCAAAATCCAGAACCCTAAATCCTGCATGATGCTTCCTACCCGATAGATATTATGATATGAGCCGATAACGAATATAGTTCCTGTGTCCTTCATAACTTCTCTACAAGCGACTAGCCACTCGCGAGTGAACCGGTCGTACTCGGCAAAGTTGCTGAATTTGTCCCAATCGTCCGTCACCGCATCGACATGGGATAGATTCGGGCGATAGAGATCGTTCTTCAATTGCAGGTTGTAGGGCGGGTCGGCGAAAATGAGATCGATTGATTTGGAAGGAAGAGTCGGAAGAACTTCCCGGCAGTCTCCGGCAATCACCTGATTGATGGGAAGAGACTTGCCGCAAATAGTTCCATATTCGACAGGCTTTACAAGTGATTTTGGCATCGCAATCTCCGGAAAGGTTTTACAGTTCGATAAGTTTGATCGAACTGCGGGATATAGGTCCTATTGGCGGCAACTGCAAATCGCCGCGTTGAGTTGAATCACCCTCTTATTTTGACTCATTTATACCGAATTTCCTGCATTTTTTGCAAATTTTTTGCAAATAACTATCAATGAGTGAGTCTTACTGATTCTAAGTGCGTATTATTGAGTCTATTTGAGTCTTATTGATTCTTATTGAGTCTAAATGCGTTTTCAGAACTCTCAATAGGAATCAAGAATGTAGGTTTGGAATCAATAAGAATCAACCTGAGTCAATAACTCATGTTACGCAAACAACAGAGCGTCATGACGAGAGTCCCATGACTAAAGGGGCTGTGAAAGTATTCC
>JAYVOT010000800.1:0-4229 GCA_043757795.1 Chthonomonadaceae bacterium
TGTTAGAGATATGGCAAGAGGTCAAGCGAAACTGAGTAAGAATCAGGGATTCGCGATGCAAAGTCAGTGGTTTTCCACCCTCAACAACTACTCGTTCGATCCGAGCGGCAACGTGGTTCAGCGCCACAGCGTCAAGAGCGGGTTCCCGGCGGCTGACTTCACGACGGTCTACGACGGCTACGGTCAGCAGTTGGGTTGCATCTCCCCGAACTCGGCGGGTCAGGCGAGCGCCGCCAATAGCGAGATGATCGGGTTCAGCGGTCAGTTCGGTTGCTGGACAGACAACGAGACATCGAGCAACACGACTGGCGCTCCGAATCGGCGGTTCCCGTGGGTGTGGATGGGTCATCGGGAGTACGACCCGGTGGCTTGTCGGTTCCTCACACGAGACCCGATTGGCTACGACGGCGGCATCAACCTGTATGCCTATGCTGGCAACAACCCGATTATGTTCGCCGACCCGAGCGGGTTTGATGGTGTTGATGACGCTTCAGATTTCTTCGCTGGGGTTGGCGATTCTTTAACTTTTGGACTCACCGGTGGAGTGCGAAGGTTAATTAACAAAGGATGGACCGGCAGTTGGAATGATTTGGCGAATGCTGACAGTGGATATTACGTCGCAGGCGAATGGACTGAAACTGGAGTTGAGATTGTTCTTACTTTAGGGAGCGCAGGTTTGAAGAAGCTGGCGGTCAAAAAAGGACAAAAATTGCTCAAGCCGAGGCAAAGCAATTTTTGGGTAAACAACTTTACACTCCACATCACATAAACCCCCTCAAAGGACACCCTATCAATATCACAAAAGGGAAGACCGTACTAGCACAATTTCCAATGGGCGGGTTCCCGAATTGGATACATTCAGGCAGTTGGAATATTCTGAAAATACCCAAAACTGCTGCAGGGTACGCCCTTCATATGGCTGAACATAGCAAGCTAATCGCTAAGGAAGCAAATTATCGTAAGGTTGTCAACCCACTGCTAACAACCTCACGAATGATGCGGAATGGCGCGAGCCAGTATTTGAACGGAAGATAATGTTGAGATCGTCATTTCTAAATAACCTGAAAGACTTTTTCTTCTCTGCTTATCTTCAAAAGAAAGTTCAAATAGAAGAGACAGATTCTGCATTAGTGTCTTTGCCGGCGAATCGCCTCAGTTTCTCTGAAGCAAAAGAACGAGCAAACTCACTTTTGCAGGATCCAGAATTCTTTGAGTGTACTTTAGCAGATGTTTCAGTTTCGCTGCCAAGTCAATTACCTCAAGGCGTTATTGAACTGTTTCAGAACTATTCACGAATTGATTGGGAAGGTATGGGATTATGCTTCATTGACGTAAATTATCTGACGGTGTCTGCCGACAACCCGGACTTGATATATATCGGCGAGATGATGGAATGTCCTTTATTAGTACGTAGGACAAACGAAAGAGTGTTTATCATAACGGACTACTCCTCAAGTGAGCAGTACCATAGCATATACCATTGGATAGTAGGCTTAACAATGAATTTAGAAAAATAGCTCGACTGGTATTTATTGAAATTAACCAGGAGGCTGAATTTTCTAATCTTTTCCTACCTGCGTCGTGCTTTGAGAAAGCCGAAAGCTCGGTACTAACGTAAGGAAAATCGCAGAGCGACTCTGCCCGACGTTGCTCTCTACAAGGAATCTGTTCATTTATCGATTTGACTTCTCGTCCCGCTAGCTATTAGTATGGACTTTAGCTAGTCTGATGACGGGCGGCGTCAAATACTACTACGTGTATGACGGCGATACGCTCGTCTACGAGATGAACGGTTCCGGCGTCGCGACGAACCTCTTCGGCTACGGCGCGGGTGGGCTAGCCCAACGCAGGGCGGGAAACTTCACCTACAACTACAGCTTCGACCCTTCCGGCAACGTCGTTCAGCGGCATCAGGCAACTACGAACAACTATGCAGGCGGTCCGTTGCTCGCGGATTTCACCACGCTCTACGATGGGTTCGGTCAGCAGTTGGGGAGCATTGCGGCAAACACCGGCGGGCAGGCGGCGGCGGCTGGCGGGGAGATGATCGGGTTCGCAGGTCAATTCGGTTGTTGGACAGACAACGAGACCTCGATGAACCCGATAGGCGGTGCGCCGAACCGAAGGTTCCCGTGGGTTTGGATGGGTCATCGGGAGTACGATCCCCTCGCCTGTCGGTTCCTGACTCGCGATCCAATCGACTACGACGGCGGCATCAACCTGTATGCGTACTGCGGCAACAACCCGATCAACTTTGTCGATCCGAGCGGGTTTGATGATGTGTCAGTTTTGGAAATTTTTCAACAGTTAGGCGCCAGGGAAGTATGGAGCGAAGGGCTAACTACAGCCAAATATGCCTCCGGTGAAGCAGTTACTTTTGGTCTATGGAAACCTTCGGTCTCAAATAGAGAGCGACCAGGATATGGGCAGTCAGTCTTTTTCTTTGAAATTGCCCGAGATTCTCTGATAACAGCTGCAACTCTTGGAGCTCCTACCGCAGCACAGAATGCCATCACTCGAAGATTGGAAAGCCATCTTGGTGAAGCAATCAAGATTGCCAAATTAACTCCCCGACAAGCAGCGGCGGCGGCGAAGAACCCCAATCTGTTGAAAGCATTTATGGGAGATCGAATCGACAAGGAATTCAAATTACTTGTCCAAGGCGACAAGATCTTAAATAAAATCTTCAAGGTCACGCCGAGGTTTGCAAAAGGCCCGGACGTGAAGTTGAAAGTATTTAAGGTATGGTGGGATGTTACAACAAAAGGACAATGGCAAAAGCATGTTGCAAAATACGCCACTCAATTTGGGAAAGGTATTCCGCTATTTCATTAGTAGTGACAGATCGCATGAATTCTAAAAACGATTTACAAAAACGATGGAAAACAGTTGAAGGACAGAAGCAGGTCAATTCTGTCCTTCGACTCTTAGAATCTAAAACAACAGATTTATCTTCAATAGGTATAGCTAAAATTGACGATCGATTTGACCTGCGAGGTATTCAGGTGAGACATGGCAATAGCCGTTCATTGATCGGACTAGCATTTGGAGTTTTGCGAGATGCTTTTTTGAAGAATATTTATTTTTCAAATGTCGATCTATCATTTTCTACTTTTGACAATATTGCTTTCGATAATTGTCATTTTGAGAAAGTTTTACTTGACAGAGCTTCGTTGACTAGCTCCAAGCATTATGGTTGCACTTTTTCGAGGGTTATTTTTAGCCGTTCAAACTTGAAAAACTCCTTCCTTGGCGGATCAAATGGCAATACAACCACTGATTTTATCGATTGCGTATTTACTGAATCCAATATGACTTCTTCATCTCATGGCGCAGCAAGCTATAAACAATGCCAATTTAATCAGAATAATCTCAACGAAACCAATTTTGACGGAGCTAGATTAGAAGATTGCAAGTTTATTGGACGAATGGAGAGCGTGGAATTCAGACGATTTGCACAGAGCGTGCCTAAAGATCAGTTGCCATGGAAAGGGGAGTGTCCAGACAAGTATCAGAACAAAATGAAAAATATTGATTTTAGCGATGCAAGTTTCGAGAATGTAAATTTCAACGGCGTTGATCTTTCGAGTTGCAAATTCCCGGGCGACTCTATCTGTCTCGTCATTAATAACCAGTATAATACATTTGTATATTTTATCGATTACTTAAATTCACATTGGCTAAAAAGCAATAAATCAATTATCCTAAACCAATTGGAGGCACTTTATGTTGACCCGGATAAACTTCCCGGCGTATATCTAACTGTCGACAAGATGAAACAACCCATACAAATTGTATCAAGATTAGATTTTATCGATTTTATGGGACCAACAGATGGAGAAGAGCTATACTCTATGCTCCGTGATTTTATTTTTTCCAGACAGCGACTCGCTACAAAAACTATGTCTCCGACGCCGCCAACAACCTGACTACCATTCGTTCCGTCGGGGCGCAGGCATACAACGAAGACAACCAGATCATGAACGCGAACGTGACGTATGACGGCGACGGCAGTCCTATCAACTACCCCGTCAACGTCAACGGCACGTTGCAAACGCTCGTTCACGATCAGGAAGACCGGATGACCAACATCCCGAACGCTTTCAGTATGGGTTACTACCCTGACGGCAGACGGGCGTGGAAGATGACGGGCGGCGTCAAATACTACTACGTGTACGATGGCGATACTCTCGTCTACGAGATGAACGGTTCCGGCGTCGCGACGAACC
>JAYVOT010000801.1:0-4221 GCA_043757795.1 Chthonomonadaceae bacterium
CACATCGCAAAAGTTGGTTCTTTCGTATTTGATTAAGTCTGAAAGAGCGAATCGGCAAGAACGTCATACAATCCAACTGACAGCTGACAACAACCATAGTGAAGAATTACAGACTTTGGAAAGGGCAGGATTAATTTATAGACATCCGGAGAGTCCTGAGCATTACCCTATTTATCTTGCGGATGAAGAATTTCTTAAGGAGAACTATCATTCAGAACTTCAAGAGATGTTTGGGGATAGTTATGGTCAACTAAAAAATGATTCCAAGGACTGTTTGAATGTTATTTATCGTCATCAGTTTTTCTCGAGCAAAAGCATTGTGAACGCTAGTTTGGTTGGACGCCTATTGTGGTCAATTAAAGGCAATGAAAACGACGAATTACGCAGGTTTGGAAATTTTCTACGCGGAATTCGGACAATTTTCGAAAGATTGCATGGAAACGGAATGTTGGTAAAACAATCTGGCAAACAGGGTTATAGTCTTAACGAGGAATATAGAAAATCGCATTTGGTATAATTTTGCAATTCTCTCAAGACACGACAAGGGCAACCTTCGTTTCAAGCGGGGTTGAGAGTCCGGTTCGGCAGACTCTAGTTTGATAGGAAGAACCATAGGACTCGCAAAAACATGAATTCGACTAAACAAGGAGATACAATTGCGCATTAAGATTGTCGCAGGCAACTGGAAAATGAACGGAACCCGCGCAGAAGCGGAGAGTTTGATGAAAGAACTGCTTCCGCTCATCGCAGGAAATAAGACCGTCGAAACGGTGGTCTGCCCGCCTTTTACATTGCTTGATAAGGTGGAGGAGTTGATCGCCGGAAGCGCCGTCTCCCTGGGAGGGCAAGATGTCTTTTGGAAGGACAGGGGAGCTTATACCGGACAGATTTCAGCGAAAATGCTTCTCGATCTCGGAGCGAAATACGTGCTCGTCGGGCACTCGGAGCGACGCGGTCGATTTGGAGTTCCGGAACCGGACTTCAACGAAGATATTCTGGCGCACTTCGGGGACAACGACACCGTCGTAAACAGAAAAACGAAGGCGGCGATCGCAGCCGGGTTGATCCCGATAATTTGCGTCGGGGAAACTCTCGCAGAGCGAAAATCGGGAGACACGGACTCAGTCATTATCGGTCAAGTTTCCATCGCCCTGAGAGATCTTACCGGGGAACAGGTCGCCGCGATAGTCTTTGCCTATGAACCTGTTTGGGCGATAGGAACCGGCGAGGTCTGCGCTTCAAATGAGGCGGATAGAGTCTGCGGGGTGATTCGAGAGACTGCGGGCAGGCTGTTTGGAGCGAATGTTGCAGAAGCGGTTCGCGTTCAGTATGGCGGAAGCGTCAAACCGGACAATGCTGTCGAACTACTTTCAAAGCCGAATATTGACGGAGCGCTCGTGGGCGGAGCTAGCCTGAAAGCCGCTGATTTCGCCGCTATCGTCAATGCGTTATGAGATGATTTCCTGCAAATAAATGAGGCAAACTCCAACAAAGTTCGCCTCTGACTGACGAGATGCAATGAATAACGACGCCTTCGGCGTTTCTCACGTCCGGAGAACGCCCATTCATTTGCCGGGTGTTTTCAACACACGGATTTGTTGGTTGCGTAACGTAAGTTTAAGGACAATTCATCGCATTCATATGAGCTTACGGTACTAGGTTCCTTTGTGCAGTTCAAGCTATCTCCAAAAGATAGGCGTAGGAAACAAGCGTTCAATTGCATCATAAACACCATCCATTCAACCTATTTTGTGCTATAATTCTAACTCAAGTTTCTGTTCGAGGGGGAGCGGGATGAGGCGTTACGATGTCATCGTGGTGGGGGCTGGTCCGGCAGGGAATGCTGCTGCCTATCGGCTGGCGAAAGGAGGCGCAAGCGTGGCGCTCCTTGAAAAACAGACGCTTCCGAGGCACAAAACGTGCGGCGGAGGCATGCCCATGTGCGTCTCAGACCTCCTTCAACTTGACGAGATTCGCGACCTCTCTCCGGACGCTTTCATAGAATCCGCCGTGCAGCATATGCGCCATACCTACAAATGGAAAGACCCCGTTCTCGCCTCCCTCAACTCTGAAACCTCCGGTTCTGAAGAAATGCCAAATGAGAAACCACTCACCCTCTGGATGGTGCAACGTTCCGTTTTTGACAACGCTCTCGCTCAGAGGGCTGCGAATGCGGGAGCTGAACTTTTGGACGGGATTTCGGTTCGAACTCTCTCACTCGATAAGGGCAAGCCCGTTCGTATGACAGCGGAAAGCGCAAACGGAACCTGGGAAGCGACAGCAGACATCATTATTGGGGCGGACGGCGCAAACGGGATCGTCGCAAAGCAAGCTGGACTTAGACGAGATCGCACTCTGGCGATCGCGATTGAAGCGGAAGTTCCGCATGAGTGGGGAGTCGGACACGCAGACCTGAGAAAAGAGGTCTGTCATTTGGAGTACGGCGCTGTGCATCACGGCTACGCATGGATATTTCCAAAGGGCGACCACCTGAACGTCGGCGCGGGCGTCTTTCGCCCCCGAAACAGCGACGGCAAAGGCGATACGAACGTCCGACAAGAATTGCACAAAGCCATTTTGGATTACCTTGAGCTAATGGGGATACCAAAAAAAATCGAAGACCTTGTCCTGCACGCCCACCCGTTGCCTATTTGGAACGGAATGGACACGCTCCAAACGCGAGATAATCGCGTTTTGCTAGTCGGAGATTCCGCCGGATTGATTAACCCGTTCTTTGGCGACGGCATTCTCCATGCTCTTAAAAGCGGACAGATCGCCGCTCAATGCATTTTAGAAAAAGATCAGGCGAACTATTCAAAGGCGATTCGCACTGAATTCAAAAAAAACTTTGACGCCGCCTTGAAAATGGCGCAGTTCTTTTATCAGTTCCCGGAATTCTGCTATCAATACGGAGTGCGTCGTCCGAATGCAACGCGAACCGCCGCTCGACTTTTGTACGGCGAGGCGCTTTTCAGCGATATCTCCGGGCGAGTTTTGCGCAGAATTCGTGCCGAAATCGCTAAGTCTCTCTCCCCTCGCAATATCGTGAAAGCGGAGTCAGGCGGAGAATAGCGATAGTTTTCGATTTTTTACGTACTTAATGAGAGTTGCACATCAGTGCAAGTATGTCCCCAAGGAGACCAAAACACCATGACGCAAGAGACCCCCTCGATTGATCGAAGACGCTTCCTCACGCTGGGAGCCGTAGCTGGAGCCGGAGTGATTGGCGCAACCGCTTTGACAGAGAACGCTTCGGCAAACGCTCTACTTGACGGAACGCCGTCACGCGGCAACACCGGAGTGATTGTTGCGAAACCGTTGCCGGAGAAAGTGTTTACCACTGAAGAAGCCGGGATCAGCAAAAAGACCCATATGGCGCACAAAACGCTGTATGAGGGATACGTCAAAAAAGTCAACGACATTCGCGACGCGCTCGGCAAGCTCGGCGTCCCCGACCCGATGAAAGCCAATGCTACCTACAGCGAAATTCGCGAACTAAAAGTCGAGTACAGCTTCGCTCTCGGCGGAGTGAAGAATCACGAACTCTACTTCAACATCATCGGAGGCAAGGGCGGAGAGCCGACCGGAGCTATTGCCGGTCTCATAGACACTGCTTTCGGCTCTTATGCGAACTGGAAAGCGGACTTGAAAGCGACCGGAATCGCCGCTCGCGGGTGGGTCTGGCTAGCGCATGATTACACGGACGGCAGCCTGTTCAATTACATTGGAGACGCCCAAAACAGTTATCCCGTATGGAATGCCACTCCGTTGCTCGGTCTTGACGTGTACGAGCATGCCTATTTCATGGATTTCGGCACAAAACGCGGCGACTATATCGAAGCGTTCTTCAAAGTAATCGATTGGGATGCTGTGAATGCGAACTTGAAAGTAGCCGCAGCAGTTGCAGAAGCTGCTAAGAAGTAGTCTTGAATGGAATTGTGCGCCGAAATGTCGAGTCCGGGACACTGTTCGTCAAGAGCGATCTCCCGGCCTCTGCGGTGCGTGGGAGTCGGGCGATCTACTACCCGACTCACTTCTACAATGGCAATTGAGATTCTTGGACCAATTTTCCGCTCTCGGCGGCGGGACGCAGTCTGCGCTTCGTACAGCATTCAAAAGCGTCATTTTGCGCCTCCGCGTTCGGAAGACTCTTGTGTTTTTTGCCGGGCGCTTTCAGCGGTCGGCTTTCAGCGCCCTTTAAGGATAAATCGTGAGTATCGA
>JAYVOT010000802.1:0-4215 GCA_043757795.1 Chthonomonadaceae bacterium
AAAGTCTTCAAGCACTCTTTTGGCGTTGTCGTAGGTGAAGCTGACGCCGTCGAACTCGACTTCGCCTCTCATTTCAGGCATCGGAGTCGGGGCTTTCACGTCTTGAATATCGGGAACAGTGTCTAGAATCTCGAAGACGCGTTCAGCCGCAGTCAGCGAGCGCGTCGTCCAATCCATGACTCTGCTGAAATTCTGAAACGGCATGTAGAACTGCATCAAGTAGCCGTTGAAGGTCGTCAATCCGCCGACGGTCATGACGCTGATGAGCGTGAGGTGTCCGCCGTACAGATAGATGATATACGAACCGAGCGCGATTAGCAAGCTCAACAGTGGAAAATAGGTCGCCCACATCGCGTTTGCGGAGTAGCTCGCGTCGAAGACCTGCTGATTCTTTTCGCCGAATCGACTGCTTTCGCGTCCTTCTTGATTGAAGGCTTTGACGACTCGCATCCCGTTCAGCGAGCTATTCAGCGAACTGTACATCTTGCTAATTCTGTGCCACACGTGTTGCCAACGTTTGCGAGCGCGAGGCATGAACCACTTATTGAGCAGAAAAATGAACGGTCCCGGAATCAGCATCAGGAGGGCAAGTTTCCAGTTTAGCAAAAAAAGCACCAGACCGATGCCGATGAGCGAAGCAAAATTGAGAATGAACCAGGGAACGCCCTCAGTCAGGAAGTCCCACAACTGATCGGAGTCGTTCGTAATGCGCGACATGACCGTTCCAATGGAGCGCTTGTCATAATACCCGAGGGAAAGCTGAGTGAACTTGTCATAAACTGCGATGCGAATGTCCATCGAAATTCTAGTTCCGAGGAAAGCGTTGATTCGCCTGCCGAAATACCCGCAGACCGCGAGTCCGAGGGTCGCAATGACCATAATTCCAACATTTTTGTAGAGATCCGAATAGGCGCTAGGGGCTTTTTTATTCAGGATGTCGATGATTCGACCGCTAATCAGCGGCCCGACCAGTCCAAGAATCGTCGTCGTGAACATCACTATGAGGTTCCAAACTACCAGAGCTTTGTAGGGCTTCATGAATTTGAAGAGCCGGAGCATGACCATTCGCTTGTTGACGCACCCCGGACAGACGTCGCTATCTTCCGGCAACACGCGCTTGCACTTCGGACATAGCTTCTTGATCGCCTCGACTTTCTCTTCTTTTGCGGGTTCGCCCTTTGCAAGCGAAGAGATTTTTCTTGCGATGGTGTTCGCTTCCCGAACGGTCGCCTGAGAATATCGGATCAAGCTGATTGTTTCCGTGTCGGTGAGAAGCTCGATCTGCCCGTTGCCGATATGCGTCTCAGCCTTCGCCTCTTTGATCGTTTCGATAGGGATGTTGTAGCGAACTTTCGCTTTATTCCCGCCGTTTTTTGAGAAGACGTAGACCTGTTTGTCGTCGACAACCAGCCACTCTTCGCCGAAAATTCCTTCGTCCGTAACGTCTGTCGCGAAGATGATCGGTCTTTCCAGACGAAGCGCGGCTTCAGTCGCTATAATCTCCTCTTTTGAGCGATCCGCCTCCGCCTCCGCTACCGCAAGCCCGCCGGAACCTGCAAGCAAGTCCTTTTTCTCAAGCGCAGCAACATCGGAAATCGCTCCGTTCGTTTCCGAGCGTGCCGCTCCATTTTGCGAAACAGTTGGGAGTTTCGTTGCACTTCCGAGAACGGAGTCAGGTTTTTTTTCCGAGCCGACAATTTTTGCGACTTCGTTCTCCGCGATTTTTCGGAGTTCCTGTAAGCTGTTTTCTACCTCTTCAGGGAGCGTTTCTAGTAGCGCCATTCACTTGCCTTTCCGTCGAATTGACGGGATAACTCGCGATTGAGTTGTGTAGGTTTCCAGTTTGAGGCGTCTCAGAACTCATGCGTCGCGAACGCTAAAAAATATGCGTGCCGTAGCCTTTATCGTTTCAAGGCGTTCTTCCGGCAAACCGCGACATCAGTATACCTGAATTCAGAGAGAACAAAAGACGCGTTTTTCGATTGAAAAACGCGCAAGGGAAGAAAAGACGGGGAGAATAGAACCGCGAAATACGCGAAATACGCGAAAAAAATCCAAATATAAAGGGGATACGATATAAACCGCCGCTAACTCTGAACCGCCCCCCAACTCTTGCCCTGGAAAGGCGGGAGAGTCCGGAGTTGCAATCCAAAAGTCATCGTTAAGTTGCTAGCGGAAGATTCCCCGAATCCCTTCTTATGCAAGAAGGTGTCGGCGTGAAGCGCCGGAGGGAGGTTCTGAATTCGTATTTTGCAGCCCTTTATATCCGTACTTTTTCGCGTATTTCGCGTATTTCGCGGTTGACTCCGCATTTGTATTTCGCGGTTCTACTGTCCCCGTCTTGTTTTTTTCGCTACTTCGAGAAGAGAGCCTTCGCCTCCGCGTACAGTTCGAGCGGGACTGTTTTCAGCACGCTTGTGGCTTTGTCGATGTCGGCAACCACGATGTCCGTGCCTCTCAGAGCCACCATCTTGCCGAAATCTTTCTCATACACGCACTGCGCCGCCCTCATGCCGAGTCGAGAGGCGAGGACGCGATCAAAGGCGGTGGGTTTTCCGCCGCGTTGGATATGCCCGGTGACGGCGGCACGGGTTTCGAAGCCCGTTCGCTTTTCGATCTCGGCGGCGACCGTCTCCCCAACCCGTCTATCTCCCAAAATAGCGTGTCCGAAACTGTCTTTCGGGGCGGTCGATTCGTCGATTCCGGGAAGTTCCGTGCCCTCGGAAGCGACCACGATAGCGTATTTCTTGCGTGCATAGGCGACTTTTAGGTGCTCGCACATCTCCGCATAATCCGCTTTCACTTCGGGAAGCAGGATCCAATCCGCTCCGCCTGCAATGCCGGTGTTCAGAGCGACCCAACCCGCATGTCGCCCCATCACTTCCAGAACGATGACTCTCATATGAGATTTCGCTGTGTCCCGCAGTCTGTCCACTGCGTCCACGTTCACGCCGACGGAGGTGTCGAAACCGAAAGTGTAGTCCGTTTCGCTGAGGTCGTTGTCCATAGTTTTGGGAACGCCGACGGTGGGAACGCCCTCTTTCCAGAGTTTGCTCGCCACTCCCAGAGTGTCCTCGCCGCCTAGCGCCACAATGCAGTCGAACTTCCTGCGTTTGATGGTTTCTTTGACAGCGGCTAGTTGCGCCGGATCTTTGAAGGGGTTTGTACGGGAGGAACGCAACATGGTTCCGCCCCACGAGATAATCTCTTCCACGTCGCCGACTCCCAGAGGTTTATCGTCCACGATGTCCTGCACGAGTCCGCGCCAACCCTCTCGAATGCCATAAATCTCAAACCCGTAGTCCAACCCCTTCATCACGACGCCGCGAATGGTGGGGTTCAAGCCGGGGCAGTCGCCGCCGCCGGTCAAAATTCCGATCTTCATTAACCGTTCTCCTGAAAAATTCAAATGATAAGTTCGAGATAACTCTTCGTTCATTTTACCCCGGAATGCCGCTTTTGTCAGGAGTTGATTTTCTGATTCGTTTGAACTATAATTAAACGGAGTATTTGATTTTCAAGAAGATGAGTTCAAACTGATAACGCCTTACGCGAGCCGCGCAATGCATTAACTGACCATACAGTCTCGGCTTATTGTCATTCGGACATGAGTCGTACTGCCCTGCCCGTAGGACTGCCATTCCTGCGCCAGTGTGCAAAGGCATCTCTTGTTGAGCCTACTCCGGACCTTGAATATCGTGTGCGAAGCACACACGGCGGAACGCCACCTAGCAGTCTGTCGGAGAGAAGGTTGGAGCCTCCCTAGGATACAAATCTTACTGATTTTCGTAGGTTATGCTCGTTCATTTTGGTTCCAATCTTCATCTCAATGCGTTTTGCGAGCCGTTTTTGATCTCAAATTCCGGAAATCCTTGAACTGATGGCACTCTGAAGGTATCAATAACTGTTAGCAACCGCGCAACACATGGATTCGACGGAAATTAAGAGCCAGACATACCAAACACCATTCACCAGTGGCAACGCCGATCCCGCGAAGAGAGAATTGACGGAAACCCATCAATGCTTTGATCTGACCGAAGACTGGTTCCACCGTGCTTTTGCGCAGACCATAAATGGCGCGACCTATCTTAGTTCGGAGCTTGTAAGCCATTTTCACCGATGGGCTTGCGTCCTCCGAAGGCGGATCGCCTAAGGGACCAAAACGTTCTGCCGAACTCAAATGATGGCTCTCGCGCTTGGGCGCGATGAACGGAT
>JAYVOT010000803.1:0-4215 GCA_043757795.1 Chthonomonadaceae bacterium
CACCCTCGTACTTGTGTTCGCTCTCGCGAGCCTTCCAGTAAAGCGATTGGTGAGTACCGACAGGCTGAGTGTCTTCCTTAACTTTCTTTTCTTCAAGGGAGAGTTTCTCTTCAGCGATCAACTTCTGCTCATCAGTCAAATTCGCTTCGTCGGGGATAAGCGCAAGGTGCTCAGGTTTGTTGAAGTCATCCAAGTTGGCGACCCGAATCAGCGTGTGCGCTTCCGCGTCCATGCTGTGCGCTTCGCGGGTGTGCGCAAGATCGTAGGTCGCGCCTGTCAAAGAAACTTCTGCGACTGCGGAAATCCAGGGCGCGGCGGAAGTTCGCAGGAGGTTCGCATTGAACCCTGTCCCTGTCCCAACCTTCCCTGCTTTGGTTCTTCCATAACCTTGAGTGAGGGTGATCGCGCCATCGGCATGTCCGGGGAGAACAAGCGCGGGAACTCTTAAAACCGCCTCGCCGACTCTAATCTCAATGACCTTCTCATTCGCCTGATCCGGGTGACCCTCTTTTGCGAGTCCCAACTTGACAGCATCGCCCGGACTAATGTAGGCGGCGTTATCCCAGGTCAGTTTGGAGATTGGCTTAGGCAGTTCTTGAAGCCATCCGTTGTTTGAGAAGCGACCGTCGTAGATGCAAGGGTCGGGCGGGAAAGCGATGGAATATTTGTTTGCAGAGCCTGCCGGTTCCGCCGACAGCGCAACTTTTGCGGCTGTCGCTTTCAGGTTCTTTGCAGGCGCGGCGGAGTTTTTGAACAGTCCATTATGAAGTACGGTCTGAAAAGCGTTCTCGAAATCTTTTTCGTTCAGGTTTTTGAAACCGGGAGCAAGCGCGTCTCTGCCGGGATTGATCGGTCTGCTCCAGTATTCGCGTAGGATCTCATATCCGTTTTCCATCGAACCAAGAGCCTTCGCATCCGTTTCGCCGGGTGCGGAGAGGAAGGCGGAAAGGACTTCATGGGCGGATTTGCCCTCGTAGAGCGGGGCGATAAGCGGTTGAACGATAGAAACTGTTCCATCGAACGCTCGGGTGTCGCTCCAGGCTTCGAGGGGATGCGTATCCGGCAGATGCCATTGACAAAGTTCCGAAGTCTCGTCGTCAAAGAGACTCAAGTGGATCGTACTTTGCGTCTGCTTGAGAAGGGAAGCGAAGTTCAGGTCGGGCGGCGCTGTAAAGACTGGATTGCCGCCGAGAATAAGCAGGATTTTGACTCCGCCCGCTTTCATGTCCGCGCAAAGCTCTTTCAACGACTCCATCTGGTTCACTGGATTCGCTTCAATAGGCGCCGTATAAGAGACAGTTGAGCCTACAGCGCCGAGAGTGTCGTTCATTGCGGCGGCGAGAGCGTGCACGCTAGCGGGTTGTTGATCCCCTGCGATCACAAGCGCTTTGCCTCGATTCGCTTGAAGGTCGGAGACCATCGCCTTTAAAACGGCGTCGTTTGCGGACGCAGTTTCCGGCGCGCCAGTAAAGCTAAGTCCAAGCGCCTTCGCGAGATGACCGGCAAAGCCTTCGATTTGGCTCGCTTTCACGGGCAATCGGTGATCCGCCATCGCACCCGTGATCGAATAGGAAGACTCTATTACGTAGAGGCGATTCATCTGAGCGTTTTTAGGTTGCTCAACCTTGCTTGCAACTCCTTCTTCGCCTTGCATTTTGATGTCTTTCGTGCGAAGACGGCGTTTGTCGGAAAACTCGCGAGCGTATCGCAGGTTGCCCGGACAGGTCACGTTTAGAAAATCAGCGTCGAGGGAAACTATTACTTCCGCTTTGTCAAAATGGTAAATTGGGTTGAGCGGTTCGCCAAAAGCCAGCTTAGTTCCATCATGAACTCCGTCGCGATTGATTGGCTCATATTGGTGCCACTTAGCGGCAGGAAACTGCTTAAGGATACGCCCCATTTGATCGGCGAGGGTCGGCGAGGTAACTGTTTCAGAAAGAATTCTAAATCCCGTGCCCCCGCTCTCAATCATATTCTGCCGGGCTTGCTCCAGGAAAGCGCTCCATGACGAAGGATCGCCAAGTTTCTGAACGTTCTGAGACCTGTCAGGATCATACATCGTCAAAATTGTTCCCTGCGTGAGGGAATCCGATGCGCCGAGACTCGCAGGATGATCTCGGTTGCCTTCGATTTTCGTCGGACGGCCGTCGTGACTTGTGACAATGACGCCCGTGGCGTAGCCGGACAGCGAGATCGCGGAGGCATAGAAAAGGGGCTTGCCGAGAACCATATCTTCCGGTTGCTCAACATAAGGAACGATCTTTTTCTGCGGCAAAAATCGACATCCGGACAGGCCCGCAAGACCAAGCGAGGCGCCTGCGAGCAACAGAAACTGACGCCTATCCACTTCTTGCTTGAGCGGACGCGCCTGTTGCGGGAACTCGTCTTCGAGAATCTCTTGAAAGCCCGGCGTTTGAGACAGCTCTTCAAGACTGCGCCAATACTCTTGTCCGGTTTTTCCGTTGAGTCTGTCGCGCATAAATTCCAAGTTGAGCGAATTGTTGCTATTCTTTGGGTTCATAAGGTTCGTAGGTTCCAGGTTTCAATTGTTTCCAGCGTCGTTCGTTTGGCGCAACGATGAAATCTAATGCCGATTTCCGCTTCCGTCAAATCGACGGTTCTTTCAAAATGCGAGAGAGGAGCGACAGTAAGCTAGTGATGGCAAGTGTTGCAGTCCGTCAACTGTGCTTTCTTAATTTTGTGAGCCAGCACATACTCTTCGCCCTGTTTGGTCTCTTTTTCATTTCGGTCGTAGGTTTCGCCTTCAGCGAGCGTTTCTTGTTCGGGAGTCATGTGGTCACGCTTCGCGACTTCCGCCATCGGGCTGTGCTCTTCCTCGAGCTTCTTGATCTCTTCTTCGCCGTACTGTTTGGTCTGGTACTTGCGGTAGAGGTCGAAAACGTCGTTTTTAGACTTCCCGACGAACTTCTCCGGATTCCGGTGGCAGTTGAGACACCATGCCATGAAGAAGGCTTTGCCCTTATACGCCATCATCTCTTTTTGGATAGGACCGTGACAGTTGTTGCAATTGACGCCGCGATTGATGTGAATGCTGTGATTGAAGTAGACGAAATCCGGAACCGTGTGCAACTGATTCCACTTGAGCGCCTCGCCTTTGGCGTAGCTGGCTCGAACCGGCTCAAGGAGCGGACTATTCGTCCAAATCTGAGAGTGGCAAGACATGCAAGTCTGGGTGGCAGGGAGTCCTGCGTAGGCGGACTTCTCAACGGAGGTGTGACAGTATCGGCAGTCGATTCCAAGCTCGACGGTGTGATGTTCGTGGCTGAAAGGAACGGGTTGCTCCTTGACCTGCCCTACTTTCGTATTGTAGGGAGACCTTGAAAGCGTGATTCCGCTCGCGACAAGCAGAACCGTCAAGGCTCCTCCTCCGACGAGCATCGCGCGAAGAAGGTAGTTCATACTGGGATGGAAAATTTGAGCCATTCTGCATTTCCTGGGATCGTACAGGGTCGCTTCCGCTTCTGAGCTGCAAATTTATCTGCGGCGCCTGCGGATTGCGGGTTGCGACCTAGTTGGATTGGGGGCGATGAGACTCCCCTGATTCTTGATTGTTGACAGTATACCTGCCGTGAGTTTGCGAGTCAATAAGTCGCGGGTTTTTTTTGTGTCTTTTTTCACAAAGATTCAGAAAGGCAGTTTGCGGCTGACTGTCCGAACAAAATCAGATGCGATCTCGGGGTGTTTTGCGGTCGATTGTCCTCACCGGAATGCTCATGATACAGGGATTTTAATGATTATTAGTCGGAAGCGAATCGCTCGGTTAAGAAATTATGCATTCCTTTCATCAGGGGCAACATGGATGCGGCATAGTTGGGGCGATGAGCGGAGCTAACTTTTACGACCGGGGTTGTGGGTTTTGAAAGACTATCAATATTTCGCAATTTGCCCATCAGTGAATGAAAACTTCAACCGTACAATGGTCGAAATCCGTTAATAGCTTGGATTCGAATGTCCTTTTACTACGATGATGAATCGGAAGCCTGGTTGGCGCAAAAAAATAGCGCCGGGGATGTCGGCGGTTACGGAGACGAGCGACAGGATCGCCGCAAAACCGACTGCGTAGTCGGAGAGTGCCGTCCGCATCAGACTGTTTCTGAGGACGAGGGGATCGATCACGAAGCAAAGACGCACGTGCCCGCCACGATCTGCTGACTCAGGTTGCCCATCGGGTCGAAGGTGTAGAGCAGGGTTCGG
>JAYVOT010000804.1:0-4210 GCA_043757795.1 Chthonomonadaceae bacterium
ATTGGTGGCGATGGGAGGAGTCATTTCCGAGCGCGCCGGAGTCGTGAACATCGCTTTGGAGGGACTTATGCTTGCTGGCGCTTTTGCGGGAGTCTGGGCAGGTCAGAGCGGTTCTGTCGCCGGACTGACGGCGGCGATAGGAACAGGCGCGATCTTAGGACTCCTTCATGCCTTCCTGACGCAGAAGACGAAAATGGATCATGTCGTCAGCGGATTGGGAATTACGTTGCTTGCGGCTGGCGCGACACGGTTTCTGTTTCAGCGAGTCTTTCCGGCGGAGGGCGTAAAAATAGAAGGCATCCCCTCCTCCTTCTTCCTTGCATTGGCGATCATTCTGCCGTTCGTAGTGTATTTTATCTTAAACAAAACGAAGTTTGGGCTTCGACTCCGCGCAGTGGGCGAGAACCCGGAGAGCGCTCGAATGGCTGGCATCGCGCCTATGCCGATCCGATTTGCGGCGGTGACGCTTTCCGGAATCTTCGCTTCGCTTGGCGGAGCCTACCTTTCCATGGGAGATGCGCACCGTTTCTCTCCGGATATGTCCGCAGGCAAGGGCTACATCGCTCTGGCGGCAGTGATTTTCGGTAAGTGGAATCCGCTTGGAGCCGCATTAGGAGCGCTTTTCTTCGGGCTTTTCGATGTGCTTCAAAGTCAGTTTCAGATCAGCGGCGTCAGAATAGATTTTCTTGGCGTCGAGTGGACGAGTCCCTACCTTTTAAGAAGCCTTCCCTATCTGATGACCCTCGCTGCGCTCGTGAGCGTTGTTGGAAAATCGACGCCTCCGGCAGCGCTCGGGAAGGATTGAAGCGTTGATGAAACGCGAATCGCCAACAAGTTTTAAAGCGCAACGGATGGAGCAATGTTAGTCTAAACAAGAGTTGAGCGCGTGCAAATCATCAATCGTTTCAATCCGCGAAACAGCGAGTTTGAATTCCAATCCGGATTTGCATCCACCGGAACGATCTCCGGAAGTCGCTCAAACAGTCTTTGAAAACCGATTCTAGCCTCCGTTCGCGCAAGTGACGCTCCCAAGCAGAAATGCATTCCCAGTCCGAATGCGAGATGTCTATTCGGAGTTCGCGAGATGTCGAAACGATCCGGATCTGGAAATTGAACCGGGTCTCGATTCGCCGCGCTTAAAACCGCGCTCATAATCTCTCCCGCCTCGAATACGTTCCCGCCAAACTCCATCCTCTCCTTTGCGAAACGAAAAGTTCCCCTTTGCACCGGGCTTTCAAATCTCAACATCTCCTCAATGGCGCTGCCCATCAAATCCGGTCTCTGTTTCAAAAGCCGCATTTGCTCCGGATGTTTCAAAAGAGTGTAAAGTCCGTTGCCCAAAAGATTGACAGTCGTCTCATGACCTGCGACAAGCAACAGGATGCAAGAGCCGATCAACTCTTCGTCGTTGAGCCGGTCTCCGGAATCTCGCGCTTGAATGAGGGCGCTGAGAATGTCTTCTTGAGGCCGCTTGCTTCTTGTCGCAATGAGCGCTGAAAAGTAGTCATACAACTCTTGCTTCGCGCTCGCTTCATCTTGAAACGACTGTTCGCTCGCTTTGACGGAATCCGCTGCAGCGATCAGGTGATTCGACCAGGCGTGAACTCGATGTTGATCTTCGTGAGGAACGCCCAACATCTCCGCGATCACCATGACAGGAAACGGCAGGGCGAAATCGAGAATGAAATCGCTCTCCGCGTTTGACGCCATTGCGTCGATCAGCTCGTCAACGATTCGGAGTATGTTAGGCTCCAAATCCTTAATTCGATTGGGAGTGAAAGTCTGACTTGCGAGGGAACGAAGTCGAGTGTGATCCGGCGCGTCCTTGAACAACATCGACCTTTCCAGCGGAGAAACTTGATCAGGCGGCAACAAACGGCTGACGTCTTTCGAAATTCGCCCCTCTTTCAAAATCGCCGAGACCTCGTCGTAGCGTGTGAACATCCACATTCCCCTGAAGCCGTCATTCATACTCAGCCGGAAGGGACCCCTTGTCTCGCGCATTCGCCGATAGACCGGATAGGGGTCTGCGATGAACTGCGCCGAGTTCAGATCAATTAATTCCGTCATGAAACCATCCTCCTCACGTTCGTCGTATCGACCCTGTTCTCAATTTCGAGGGAAATACGCGCATTTGAATCGATTATGCACGATTACGGAAAAAAATTATTTATCGTGTGATATATTCTTTGCTTCGTTTGCGTTTAGTAAAGAAGGATGCAGTAAGTTTATCAACGTGGATGAACGACAGCGAACGACCAATGTCCCAAAGGATCTAAAGAACCTTGTTGCGCGGCTTCGAGACATAAGACCCGAATACGGAAAGCCCTTTCTAAACAGCGGGATTTTTCCGGAAGCGAGACCCCGAGGCGATAACTCCGTGCGAAGCGCTGGGCGCGGAAGCCCCAATTAACCTTGCAATAGTGCGTTATGCCTTAGTAGTTCCCAAAAAACTAAAACCCCGGGAACGAATGAAAAAATTTGACGAAAGCGAGAGAACGACTATGAAAAAACCGCATGGATTGGTGGAGATGCATCTTCCGCAGGCGACTGCCGGAGTGAACACTGGCGCGCCGACGCCGAATCTGACCTATCACGGAGGACCTGTGATCCACGCCGTGCAGGTGATCCCCGTCTATTGGGGAGCATTTTGGACGCAACCGGACGGAGTAACCCTATCGACGCAAGTTAACGCGTTTTTCGACTCCGTGCTCGTCGGCTCCTATCTTGAAATGCTTCGAGAGTTCAGCTCTCCATCAACGACGATCGGACTTGGGAAACGACTGGCTTCCCACACGATTTCATCAAACGAACCCGGAGTCGCGACTGCTGCAGGCAGACAAGTGACGGACGCGCAGATTCAAGCCGCAATTGCAGGATGGATCGCAACGAACACCGTTCCCGCAGCAACTGAGAACACGCTCTATTTCGTCTATTTGCCCCCGAACTGCGTATCAATATCCGGAAATCAGCAGTCTTGCACCAATTTTTGCGGTTATCACAATCATTTCGGAGCCAACACTTACTATGCAGTGGAGCCTTTCATCACTTGCGGCGGTTGCAATTTCGGCACGATCCTCCAATCTTTGACGAAGGTGAGTAGCCACGAATTGGCGGAAGCGATTACGGACCCGGCGCTTAACGCCTGGTTCAACCCAATCTCCGGCAATGAAAACGGAGACATTTGCAACTCGAAAACCGCTACTCTCGGAGGCTTTCTCGTTCAACCTGAGTGGTCGAACTCAGAGGGAACTTGCGTCGTGAAATCCCGATGGACGGACCCGCTCCCGGGCGCGTCCATCGTCGATCACACCATCCAAACTATCCAGGCGGGACATAACTTGATTCAGTTGCCGAACAATCGAATCATGGATTGGGAACCTGCGACAGGACATGTAAGAATCTGGCATTATGACCCGAATGTCACAGGCGGCGGAGACCCGCTTCCCGGCGTGCCTATCGTGGATCATGTCTGGCAAACGATCCGAACCGGGCATGAACTAATCTTGCTGAGCGCGAATAGAATTTTGGATTGGGAGCCTGCGACGGGACACGCGCGCATCTGGAATTATGACCAAAATGTGACTGGCTTCGGAGACCCGTTGCCGGGCGCGCCCGTCGTCGATCACATCTGGCAGACGATTCGCACCGGGCACAAACTGTTCGTCCTGCCGAGTAACAGAGTGATGGATTGGGAGGTCGCTACTGGAAGAGTCCGAATCTGGCATTACGATCCCAACGTCGTAGGAAGCGGCGACCCGCTGCCCGGAAATCCCATCGTCAATCGCGTCTGGCAGACGATTCGAACCGGTCATGAACTCGTAGTTGTCTCCCAAGATAAAATTCTGGATTGGGAGCCTGCCACAGGGCATTCGAGGATGTGGCGTTACGACGCTTCCGTCACAGGATCTGGCGACCCGCTCCCCGGCAAGCCCGTCATCGAGTGGATATGGGACACGATTCGTTCCGGGCATCAACTCATCTTGTTGGGAACGGATCGCGTTCTAGACTTCGTCCCTGCAACCGGCAACGCCCGCATCTGGCATCTCAAAACCTCGTAGCGTGAGGGCCTTCCACCCAAGCGCCTTCTCCCACGATGCGGGAAACCTCAACCCCCCTTCTCCCGCGCTGCGGGAGAAAGGGGGCTTCCGGAAACCCGCTTCGCGGGTTAAGAGGGGGTCGCGCTGGTTGCCGAGTCTGCGCAGTCCGA
>JAYVOT010000805.1:0-4205 GCA_043757795.1 Chthonomonadaceae bacterium
TAAAAACGACACGACTGAGTGGTTGGCAGGGTATGAGATGGTGGCAAGATAGGATAATTTCCTTTGCGGCATAACCTGCCGTTCGGGTATGAGCCAAAGATGTTAATCCAGGTTCCGATATCCGGGAAGTTCGTTCGAGATTCCGTAAGCAGGATCAGGTTGGTCGGGGCGGATATCTCCGGCCGGTTGGAGGAAACGGTATGTCAGCTCAATAACAAATCAGATATACGCCTTTTTGATTGTATCGATTGTGTCGTTTGTATCGAATGCGGCTTGACGCTACAAGCGGAACGGGTGTATATTAGGGTATCTCAATATTTAGAGGAAGGGGTTGTAGGATGTCTCAACCTGTGACGGTTCGTTTATCAAAACCGAGCGCCGAGGAGTTGCGATTCATTGCTCGGAAGGAACGCCGCTCCGTCAGCGAAGTTGGCGCACGTTTCATTGAGGAGGGCATTCGACAGAACCGCTTTCCCCATCTCGAATTTCGCTCTTTCAATGGCGAGCGCCAGGCCTGCATTAAGGGAGCCTTGCAGGTGTGGCAGGTCATCATGGTTGGCAAAGGGTATGACATGGAGGCTGAGAAAATCGCCGCTCACCTTTGCTTGAAGCCGGAGCAAGCGCTAGCCGCCCTCAATTACTATAAGGCGTACCCTGCGGAAATAGACCAGGCGCTGGAAGAAAACAATGTCGGTGAAGATCGCCTGCGCGAGATGTTTCCGAACCTGCGTGTTTTCACCTTTCCTGCAAAGGACGAGGAGCGCACCGCCTGATGCTGGCTTTTCTGCTTGATGAGCAAATTTCTCACGTCGTCATGGAACAAGTACAAGAAAAGCGAGACGACATTCGCATCGAGAGCGTGTTGCAGTGGCGTGGAGGCAACCTGCGCGGGAAAGACGACGCACTTGTTTTAGTGGCGGCAAAAGAAGAAAACTTGACCCTTGTCACCTATGACCGGAGGACTATCAGCCCCATGTTGGCGCAGTGGGCGATGGAAGGGCAAGATCATGCAGGGGTCGTCTTCATCGATGAGAAAAGCATTTCTCAGGAGGATATAGGAGGCAAGGTGCACGCTCTCATAAGCCTATGGGAACAAGGCAACTCCCTCGACTGGACGAACGCGGTTAGTTATTTGAAACTAGGGGCGATTCCGCCGGAAAACTAGTCCAATTTATAGAATTTTCTCCTGAAAAACCGGAGGCGATGTCTCGGCATTGCCCTATATCTCAGAATTAGGGAGCTGGTGCGACAATGACTGATTGAGTGATCGTTTGACTTGGGTCTTTGAGCACATCTATAGCCAATCTATTATTGGAAACTTCCCAACTATCATAGTTTGTTCCCGGTACAGATGGTCCATAGGCTGTGTAAGTCCATGTGTTGGTGGGAGCGGTAAAGCCTGATAAAACCAAATTGTACCCCCCTGGAACTGAACAACTATGTATCGAGACAGGTGACAAGACTGTGGCAACATCGTACAACTGGGCATGTTGCAAAGTGCAATTCAAATACCAATCGTCCGAATCAGCGCCCAAAATAGAATATGCTACTGTGGGACCGTAAGTAACTCCATTCAATCAGAACTCACTTTTCAGTTTGCTTCTCTGGCTCTAGCGAATATGTGAAGGTTTTCCCCCTTCCTTTTTCGGAGAAGAAATGGAGAGTCAGTGAATTTCTCGTTTGTTTTATCAGGAAAGCGTTCTTTGGTTTCGTAGACTCAGACTTAGTCGCCTGCAATATTTTACGCTGAGGCAGTCCGGAATAGACAATACGTAAAAACAGTTTCCTCTGTTCCCTCGACATTGCCTGATAGTTCAACCCTTTCTCGCTTTCGGCATCCGAGATTTGCTTGCCCTTGATATTTGTCAGGAGGCGTAAGGGTATCCATTGTTTGAAAACCGCATCGAAAAGATTCAATGGCAAAAGCGATGAAGGCAGATTGATCTCCAGTGTCTTCTTCTGTACTTGAGATAGCGCCCCCAACATGAGATATTCAGAAAGTATCAGTTGGCGCTTTTTGATCACGGCCTTTTCTAAACTTTTCATAAGCTCATTCGGCGGCTCGGAACGCAAGTCGAGGCCCGGTGTGACAGTTCTCAGCCGTAGCGTGCCATTATTGTAGCGAATTTCCTTCCCGAAGGACTGGGCAATCTGGGTCAAAGCTTCCGTCGCAGCGTAGGAGGGTTGATCCGTCAACAACCAGGGATACTGCGGAGTTCTACTTCGCAAGAAATCGTCGGAAACGATACGTACACCCAGCTGTTTCGAGACGCTTTCCAACAGCGTTGCCAGTTGGGTTCGTTCGCGTCCCATCGGAAATTTCATCGAAATGCGCCGCATAGGCGCCGGCATTTTGTCGATAAATACTAGTTTTCGGTCTGTCGTCGTCTCCTCCACCTCCGCTTCTCCTCCGGAATCGCTGTCAACGCCTGGAATCCCTTTCTTTTGAATCATATTATTCGGGGAAATAGAGACATCGCTTCCATCCTGAGTGACTGTTCCCAACATCAAACCCCCAGCATACGCAACCAATCCGACCTCGGTTGTCGAGTCTCCCGGAATGTGTTCTATTGGAGAAACATCCGCGAATTTCTCGCTTCCAGTCTGACCTAACATAACTCCCACCGCGCTTTGGGCATCCGAATTCAATTCATAAAACGGCTGTGCAAATAGCATCTGAGAGTGAAGGTGAGACTGATCGCTTGCACTCATGACGCCCTCGGGTTCGCCACTCGTTTCGAGCGCCAACTGGAGTTTCTCCGGGTCTAAAGTCGCGAGGTATTTGCCGAAGTTTGTGTCTTTCGCCTTGTCTAGAGCCTCCATCAGGGCGTTCAACCTTGCAGTTGCAGAACTTGCGTCTCTACTCTCTGAGCGCAAGATCGCTCCCTTCTCTTCTGCACGTTGCCCCTTTGTCTGAAACAGTTCATATCCTGCTCCAGCCTTCCGCCAACTCCCGCGAACCGAAAAATTTATCGCGATCATCACCTTCCAAAGAGTGGATTTTTCGCCGAGGAAAGAAATATTTCGCGATGCTAGCGCGGCAGACGCCACCAGTCTCGCCTTCCCTTGATTGCTTTCCGAGAGGCTACGCAGGACTTCGCCAACGGACTTTGATTTTGCAGTCAGTTGAATCGGGAGGCTAAGCCCTGGTGCGCTTGCAAGTTCGGCGTCCGTCAAAGCGCCTTCGGATTCGGTCTTTTGTATTGTCCTCTGTGCAAATGAGTGTTGGGCGACGACTGAGATTAGAGTTGTTGCCAACGCAATATTACGGAGAGGCTTTAGGATTGCAGTTTGAAAGTTCATTCGACGACTCCCGCTTTTTGAAGGAAGACTAGGCGTTGTTAGCAATTCGTATCTATCTCAGTTAAGCGCATTCTATTTTAACTGGTGCATGAAATCGATTCCGATCAATCTTGCGTCGCCTTCCGTTTTCTTCCGAATCAGCTTGACTTCCTCGTCAAGCTTGACATCATTGAAGGTCTCCGGCAATTCAACCGTCGTGCCGGCAGGAAGTTCGAAAGTGGACTGTGGGAGAGATTTGAGGAATTTGAGATGGGAAATGGAAACTATGTCACTCGTATCAGGAGCGCTTCCCTCCATTTTGAATTTCTCTTCCTGCCTTAGAATTAAGCCTGAGGCTGTGTGAAGCCAAACTTTTTTCCGAATTCTCCGGCCACGCACTATCCCGTCAAAGCTCATTACCTTGCATAAGCGCCCGTCGATCTTCTCATTCCCAATCGATTTCATAGCTAGACCGATCAAAGACTTTGAGGTCGAAATTTCCACAGGCGGAGCCGGGCTACCGTTGCCTGGAAGAGAACTATTGAACAAATTAAAGGCTACCTTCGGCACATTATATTCTTTCAGCACGCGATCCTTCCCTCTCTCCTTCATGAGGCATTGCACCCTATTGATAATTGTTGAAAGACTCGGTCTAGCCTTTTTCTGCTTTTTGTAAAAATCCCATATAATCCATTGTGAATTTCCATTATACAAAATCTCCTGGCTGTATTGATTTGAAATGGAAGCCACAGAAGAATTGTAGAACTTAAATTTAACTCCATCTTTTATTATATGGGTTTGATTTGTTTGTCCCAAAGTGTTGACAGAGATATCCGCTTCGTAACAAGTATAAGTTTGCGCACTTGCATTTTTCAATGAAAATTTAGTTATACAGAGTAGCACGAAGATGCAACAAAGAAATG